>CAIRSA010000519.1 GCA_903881085.1 uncultured Acidobacteriia bacterium | reverse complement strand
TAAGTCTGCGGCAGTCTGTAAGGACCAATAGATACTGCCTGGCCCGCGGGGACATCGTAATGCAGCGGAAGCGGTCCGGCCGGACCCACGTGCTTCGATTACGAGTTTGGCATGGGGGTCAAGCTTACGGGGATTGCGAAAGAAGACATGTTGTTGATTTTGGGTGAGAAGAAAATTTTTTTTGGACGGTGAACGCGAAGGAGGAGGTTGGCGGGTACCCTCCGCCTTTGGGGTCGCGACTTGTTTTATCTGTGTCTATCTGTGTGCATCCGTGGCTAATCCTTTTTCGAGTCTAGCGCCTAAAAACAAAACCCATTTAACCACAGATGAACACAGATGGACACGGAAAAAACGGCGGTTTGGTTCACGTTGGAAATGACGGATCGCGGCCCGGATATGAGGTTAGCACGCCCTCGCAGGCCTTGACCTACTAAGCTCTGGCCCGGAGACCTGTGTCCCCGCCTCCTGTCCCGCACGCACCGGAACCCTATTTTGTTGTTCCGGTTGTCTGGTTGGTTCCTGTTACGGTTCCGCGCCCGGACGTTCTCATGATTGTTGTTCCACGAGCCGCCACGGACCACCTTTTTGGCCGCACGCCCTTTTGTTGCCCTTCAAATTTACCGCGCCGGCGCTTGCGATGCAAGCGCCGGCCAAACAGCCCATGCGTTTAGGGGACGGCTTGTCGGGCAGGGCGCAAGTTTTGAAAAGGAAAAAGAAGAAAAGAGTCAAGTGAAATCCCGCACGCACCGGAACCCTATAACGTCCCGGTAGTCTGGTCGGCTCCTGTAACGGTACTGCGCCCGGACGACCACAAGATCGCCGTCCCACGAGCCGCCACGGACCACCTTGTACTCTTCTTTTTTCTCGTACCAATCCTGGCACCATTCCCAGACATTGCCCAAGGTGTCATGAAGCCCCCAAGCATTCGGTTTCAGTTGGGCGACTGAGTGCGTCGATCCTTTGGAATTCTCGTCATACCAAGCAACTTCTTGTAAAGGCCCGTAGGGGTCTTCCGTACTGCCTGCTAGCGCGGCGTGTTCCCATTCGGCCTCGGTTGGAAGGCGGCCACCCGCCCATTTACAGTAGTCACATGCATCCTGCCAATACACATTGACAACCGGATGGTCATCGCCCTTTTGACCTTTGGGCATCTTGCGGCCATTGGCATCGGCAAATCGCTTGTAGGCGGCAGAGGTAATCGGCGTCTGGCAGACCCAAAGGAAATTCGAGGATTGCTCAATCGGCGGAACCAAGATATATTTCAGCCCATCCGTTTTATGTTTGACTGTTTTGAATGCCAGCTTTTGCGGAAGGCTGCTGTATATGTGGGCAGGGAGCTTTAGTTCGCTGGTTTCCAGCATCTCAGCCAGGAAACTCCTCATCTGGTCCGTCCACGTCTCAGCATGCTCAGGAACCAATCCCTTGGTGAACCGCTTTACAAACAAATACTCAAGAATTGACCGGTGCGAAAATTTGTAATTACCCGCCGCGTCACGGTTCAGCAACGACCGCCCGCGCAACTGCCAACTCTTCAAGTTGATGTTGTACTTGAGCGCCAGAGGATGTAAGGCTACTTCCGGAATGCGCTCCATTTGCCTGCCACTACGAGCTAGAAACATGTCCACCGCGAGGCACTCGGAAAACTCACGCAACTTAACAGGATCCACGAACGCGGATTCGCGTTCGCACCACTTGTTCACCACCGCTTCATACATCTGGTGCGCCGAGTTGATTCCCTTGCTGGCGGTCAGGTCCTTCACATAGGTCAGTAGCAATGGTCTGGCCACCAGATCCGGCATTCGGGCCACTACTCTTCGCGCCTCCGTGCGCGCACTGCCTCTGCGGAAGCTGCGGCAGAGGTACTTTTCCACCTGATCATCGGTGAAGGGGGAAAGATATAACTTCTGGAGCGAAATCTTTTTCAATCCGTCCGGTCCATCCGCTGTGCGGATGAGGCCGGTATCCACAGGGACCTCCTCGTCTTTTGGAAAGAACTGCGAGCGGCAGGTAATCACCACCGAGCGGTAATCTTTCGAGAGCTTGATGAGTTCCAGAAGACGTCCGGCGTGGTTTGCAATTGCTTGCTGGTCTTCGTCGAGCGCGTCCAGCAGGAGGACGGTCTTGCGGCGGTCCGCCTCCGGGAGTGCGGAGATCGCCTCATTGGCGTTGCCTTGATTCAAGGGGACCAGTTTCAGGTCGATCCCGCGGTGATTCCAAAGATAGCGGCGGTGGCGGGCATAGTAGTTGAGCAGAAAGGCCGTCTTGCCCATGCCGGAATCGGCCAGGATAATGAGAAACCGGTTTGTTCCAGGATTGCGTAGCGTGTCATCCATGGCCTTAAAGAGCGGCACGCGGGTGTTTACGACGCTGCGGAAGTCTTCCAGGCCGGAGGGGTCGACGCTTTGGCACTTGGGTTGGATGTAGCAACGGGTGTAGCGGTCTATGTCGTCGGAGGCGTAGACGTCGCTGCTGACGTTGAGCAGGGTGCGGCGGTCCCAGTAGCGTTGGATGGCGGGAACACATTTCCATGTCGCGACGGCTCCGAGCACAGTTCCTGCTGCGCTGATAACTTTGAACATGTCGACTGGGTCAGGCATAGACTATCTTGCAGCTTACCAAATGTTCCAAGCCTAAGGTCTTCACCCGATTGAATGCACGGCGGATTCGCCGTAGGCTGGTTGTTATGAGGGTACTTGCGCTCATTATTTTCGGTGCCGTCGCGTTCGGCCAGAAGTCAGACCGGTCAGAGAACGTCGGATATATGTATGACATCAATGGCCGGCGTGTGCCCGTGCCTGGCGGATCCAGTGGTGGCGGCGGGTCGGCGCAGCAGATTGTGGACATCAATGGACGGGTTGCGCCTGTTGAAAAGTCCGAAGAGAAGGTGCTGGTGGATACTGCCAGCGAAAAAGTCGTTGAAAAGATCGTCCGCACTTATGACCGCAATGGCAACCAGGTGGGGACGGAGAAGATCCGGGTGGAGGAGAGCAAGTCTCCGGGCGGAGCGAGCACTACGCTGACTACTGTGATGCGGAGCGACATCAATGGCAACATGGCTTTGTACGAGAAGTCGGCGAAGCAGACGCAGGTTGCTGGCGATACGCTGACGTTCACGACTGAGATCCAACGGCCTACGTTGAACGGGTCCGTTGAGACTGTGGAGAAACAGTCGGGGCGGGTGCAGACTACCAAGACGACCGTTTCTGAAGACACTGTGATTCAGCGTCGCGATCAGAATGGCAGATTTGTCGATGCGGTACGCGAGGTAGCGCAGAAGACGATCGAGGACGGCAAGACCTTGGAGAACCGGACCAAATTTTCCACTACGAATGGCGTGATGGAATTGGAGCGGCAGACCGTGAAGCAGACCCAGAAGTTGGCCGATGGCACGGAGGTGCTGGATACAAGCATCTACAGCAATGCTTCTACTGGACGCCCCGCTGCGGCGGGTCCCCAGTTGCGGGAGCAGCAGCGGGTGGTGCGGCAGAAGGCCGGGGACCAGACCACGGAGACGCTGAGTGTGCGGCGGCCTGCGCTGGGGGACCAGAAGGAACTCGGGCAGTTCGTTCAGGTCGGCGAGAAGACCTGCACGGGCAAGTGCGAGTAAGCGGGCGGCGTACAATAGTGGCATGAGAAAGCTTCTGCCACTGACACCGGAGCAATTGGCTCGCGCGGAATATAAGTTGATGAACCCTGCGCCGGGAAGCCGGATTGAGGCGGCTCAGAAGTTTGGCGTGGATTTGACGCTGCTGGTTGAGCAGTTGAGGCTTACTCCTGCGCAACGGGTCAGGAAGTTGGAGGATGCGGTTAACGAGTTGGCTAAAATCCGCGGAATAGGCCGTAGGAGCAAATAGTGCAATTCGAGCGGGCAATCCAAATTCTTTGTGACGCTGGTGTCGATTTCGTGATCATTGGAGGCTTAGCCGCTAACATCCTCGGAAGCGATCGAATGACTTACGATCTGGACATCTGCTACTCGCAGACGGCCGAAAACCTTGCTCGAGTGGTTAAGGCACTGGCCCCATTCCACCCGAGGCCAAGAGGTTTTCCAGTAGGCCTCCCGTTCATCTGGGATGAAGCGACGCTTCGGAATTCTACCATCCTCACCCTTCAGACAGAGATTGGCGAAATCGACCTGTTAGCGGAGGTAACGGGGCTCGGAGGATATAGAGACGCTCTACAAAACTCAATCACGGTTGAAGCGTTTGGCCGCCAAGTTTCGAGCTTGGACCTGATGAGCCTTATTAAGACGAAACGCGCCACCGGCCGGGAGAAGGATTTGTTGGCAGTTCCAGAGTTGGAGAGCCTGCTCGAATCTGGCGAAGAGTAGGTTTGGGCTACCAGGCGATAAGTTAGCCCCGGAAGGCCGAGTACCACTCGGCCGCAGATTGCCAATCTGCCCTACAACTGCGGACAATCCCAGTTGGAAGGGGAGACACCCTATATGAGCGGTAAGACTACGCGGTCGAGTTCGGCGTCTGTGATTTCGGCCAGGTTGACGCCGCTGTGGAGACTCCAGAACTCCACGTGTTTCAGGTTATCGCCCGAGGCCAACTTAGTAAGTGGCCCCAGGGTTTCGAGTTCCAGAGTATCTCCGTTTGTAAATGTCTCGAACGAGCAGCCCATATCCGGAAAGGGCTTGCCGTTTGCCGCGGCTGCGTCGTAACGTTTCACGAATAAGTCAGAGCCGAGCAGATAGGCGGCCCAGGTCTTGGGGTTATAGTGGCCGATTTTCTGGGGGCGCGCTACAGCCGGATCCTGCCGCAGGAGCAAATACTTCTCCAAAAACGTCCAGCGTTTGTCGCTTAGATCCGTGAACGCCCACATCACCAGCGGATTGGTTGGCGCAAGCTTCTCCGGATGCGTGCCGCGCGGCGGAAAACCGGTGATCGCCAGGCCGCCCGGCGCCATCATCGTCAACGCCCAGGGTGAAACCTCTACCGCCCATTGCTTCATATTGCGGATGCGATGGCGGACTTCGACCTTGGTTCCTTCCGGGTCAAGCTTCACTACAATCTGCTTCTGCAGCCCGGTGGTCTCTTCCACCGGCCCGGTGGCATCGAGCACATCGTTCTGGATCCGCACGTTGACCGGCGAGTTATCGGGCGCGTAAGTGCCAGGCATGTGTTCCGGCGCGGCCCATAGGCGGTGTCCACCGCGTAGCTGGAACTCCGCCTCGCCTGAGTTACCCATCGACGGTGCGTGTTCCAGGAACATGTTAGGCCCGCCGACATACCCATAACGCATCACTCGGGGTCCAATGTCGGCGGTTACAATCAACTCCACCGTGCCGTTGGCGATGCGGTAACAATTTGGCCAGCCGCCCCATGCAACTTTTTCAAAAGTAACTGCCATTTATCGACCCATCCATCCACCATCGACTGTGATGATGGTCCCGCTCACGTAATCGGAAGCGGGTGCAGCAAGGAACAACGTGGCTCCTTTTAGATCGCTGGCTTCGCCCCAGCGCCCGGCGGGAATGCGAGCCAGAATCGCCGGATTGCGTACCGGGTCGGCCTGCAGCGCAGTCGTATTATCGGTTTTGATATAGCCCGGCGCAATGGCGTTCACCTGGACGCCCTTGCCTGCCCACTCATTGGCGAGCGCCTTGCACAACTGGCCGACGCCGCCCTTCGCTGCCGCGTAGCCAGGCACGGTGATGCCGCCCTGATAGGTCAGTAGCGAGGCAGTGAAGATGATCTTCCCGCTGCCGCGCTCCACCATTTTCTTGCCGATCTCGCGGCTGAGGATGAACTGCGAGTTGAGGTTCACTTCCATCACGCGATCCCAATACTCGTCGGAGTGCTCGACGGCCGGCTTGCGCAGAATCGTACCGGCGTTGTTCACCAGAATATCGATACGCGGAAAATCGGCGTTCACTTTGGCGATGAATTCGTATAGCGCCTTGCGGTCGCCGATGTCGCAGGCATAGCCTTTGAACTTGCGGCCGAGGCCCGTCACCACGGCTTCAATTGCGCTGCCTGATGCTTCAAGCGACGCACTGACACCGATGATGTCCGCGCCCGCTTCCGCCAGCGCCTCGGCCATGGCTGCACCGATGCCGCGGCGGCAACCGGTGACCAGGGCGACCTTGCCGTCCAGCTTAAATTGATCGAGAATGCTCATTCGCAGGTCACCAGCACCTTCATTACGTCCCCGCCCTTTTCCATCTGCTCCAGGCCGGTCTGCAGATTGTCGAGCGGGTAGACTGCGGTAATCAACTGTTTGATCGGGATCGCACCGGCTGCGGCCAGTTTGATCGCGGCTTCGAAATCTTCGTGTTCATAAACGCGTGCACCGCACAGCTTCAGTTCGCGCCAGAAGAAGCGGAACAGGTCGACGTTTGGCGGCTTGGCGAAGATGGCCACGATGACGATGCGTCCGCGAACGCGCGGCAGCTTGGTCATCAACTCCGCGCCGGCGGCCGAGCCAGAGACTTCGAAGACCACATCCGCACCGGCGGTGCCGGTCTGCTCATTCACCAGTTCTTCGATGTTCACTTCGGTGGGGTTCACCACATCGAGCCCGAGTTCCTTGGCCAGTTGGATGCGGTAGGGGTTCACTTCACTGACCAGCACGCGCGCACCGGCCGACTTGGCGACCAAGGCCACCAGCGCCCCGATGGGTCCGCCGCCGATGACCACGGCGTAGTCGCCGGGCTTCACTTCGCCCAGACGCACGTCGTGGCAGGCAACGGCGATTGGTTCGATCATGGCCGCGTGTTCCAGCGACAGGTTTTCAGGAATCTTTAGAAGGGTACGTGCGGGCACGGTCCACATGGTCTGCAGTGCGCCTGGAACATCGATGCCGATGAACTTCAGCTTCTGGCAGACATGGCTGTTGCCGGCTTTGCAAGCGGGGCATTCGCCGCACCAATCGAGCGGCATGACGGTGACGCGGTCACCGGGTTTGAAATCGGTAACGCCGGGGCCGACCTGTTCAATGGTCCCCGACATTTCGTGCCCGATCACCTGGGGCATCTTCACGCGATGGTCCATGTGGCCGAGATAGATGTGTAGATCAGTGCCGCAGATGCCGCAATGGGAAACGCGAATCTGGGCTTGGCCTGCTTCTGGCGCGACGGGGGCGCAGTCGCCAACGGCAAAGGACTTGTTGCCTTGATAGAAGGATGCACGCATAACTTTCTAGTTTATCAGTTCAGTCAGCGATTACCCAGCCTCCAAACAAATTCCAAATAAATTCAAGTATTATGGTGCAATCCACCTTGGCAATGCGCCCTTACAGCTGAGAGCTAGCTAATTCAAAGGAGCAAGAACAATGTCGAGAACCACAAAAGGAATGCAACGCGCCGCTTTGATCATGACGGTGGGACTGGTTGGCCTATACTCGGCCTCAGACAAACAAGCGCGGGACAAGGGAGGCGTGCTCAAGGCGCGCATCCTCGCCCGGGGAATTCCAGGCGCTGGCGCAGTCGCCGAGGCAGGAGACTTTTTGCGCGGAAGCCCGCTGCACGATAACGCGGCACTTTCTCCTTTCGCGCAGGGTGGCCAAGTGCTAGATGCCAAGCGCGTGCTGGTTGCATCCACCTCAAATTTCGGCGCTCAGCTGGCGCACCCACAGGAACCGGAAGGCTCGGTGATCTCGATCGACCCAGCCAAAGGGCCGCTGGACGTGCCGGCAGTCTTCGCTCAAGCAGGTGGGCAGGCAAGCGCGCTGAACGGCGCGGTGCAGATGTATGCTGCGCAGAGCCCGGCTTTCCTGAACAGCGTGAAAGAGCCACAGGCGGTTACGGCCGACTTTCCTAGCGCCAGTTTGCCGCTGAGCATCTCTATTAATAATGGAAACGGACGACCCTGGCTGGCGAATGCTCCGAATGGCGCGAAGGGCATGGGAACCATCTCTGTGCTGGACCCGCAAGGTTATCCGTTGGCCGGTGCGCCAAGCACCACGGCCGGGGGCATCTTTGCAGGGAACCTGACCAACCGCAGTGACAAGTCGACGCAGGGCATCACCAGCGCCGCGCTGGGTACGGCGATTCTTACGAAGTCGCCCGACCTGACCGGACGCGCGGTCTTCGCCACGGTGTTGGCCGATGGCAGCGTGGCACAGGTGAATGTGCTTAAGGGTGTCGACGCGTTGGCGCCTCCGGGCACCGTGAGTCCGGTGGATCGAGTGGATCGCGCGACAGCGGAATCCATGGATCCGAACGTCACTTCGCGCCAGGGCATGGCCTTCAACTGGGTGCCCAGCCAGAACCTGTTCATTGCCGATCCTCAGGCCAACCGGCTGGTGGTGTTGGACCTGACAGACGACGGGACCATGTTCTACGGAAGCCGCCGCGAGATTGTGGCCGAGGAGTTCAACCTTCCAATGGACGTTGCGCCGACTACGCGCGAGATCTCGCACGGCAGTTTCGCCAGCAACACCACGTTAGGCGGCGGATCTGACTTGTATGTTTTGAACCGCAGCAACAACACCATTGTGCGGATGGATGTCGGCGGCACGGTGCAAGCGGTTCGCTCGATCCAGGCAGATGGCTTGACCAAATTCCTGGTGAATGGGATTGCGGTCTCTTCCGATGGCCGTTCCATTTATGTCACGGCGCTGACACCTAACGCGGGCGGCGTGTTGATGGTAGTTCCGGCATTCGGCGCGAAGGTTTCCACCGACCTGATTATGAAGCAGGCCGCCAATGGCAGCATGGCCGGCGACATGACGAGCGTAGGCACATTTTTGTTCTCGCTGAAGCTGTCGCCTTCGCAAGGGCTCGGTCCGCTATTCAATGAAGAGTCGTGCGCGGGCTGCCACAATGCGCCGTTCGCGGGTGGCATGGGCACGGCTGTGAATCAGCAGGTGCGCATGGTTGGACAGACTTTGGTCAACGGTGCGTTCGATAACATGGAAGGCCGCGGGGGACCGGTGGCGCGTACGCATTCCGTAACGGAGTTGGGCTTGCCCTGCGCGGTTGCTCCTGGCATTCCGGCAACGGCAACCATCAGTTCCGTAAGAAACCCGATGACTCTGCGCGGCAACGGATTGATTGACACCATCGCGCTGGGCGATATGATTGTCAACATGAACGCGCAGCCCGCCGCCGTTCGCGGCCGCCCCAACATGCTGCCCGATGGGCGCGTAGGCAAGTTCGGTTGGAAGGCCAACGTGGCGACGCTGGTTGAGTTCATGGGCGAAGCGTTCCGCAATGAGATGGGAGTGACCAACCCGCTGGAACCAATCGATGAGTTGACGGACTGCGGCGCGAATCGGCACGCACCTGAAGTGGATGGTTTCGCGCTGCAGGCGGCGGCGAAGTTCCTGAACACGATTGATCCGCCCGCTCCGGCAACGGCTTGCACAACCAGCAACGGCGCAACGATCTTCGCCACAATTGGCTGCGCGACGTGCCACACGCCGTCGCTACCCGGACCTGGCGCGCGACAGGCGGTCACGCTGTATTCGGACTTGCTGCTGCACGACATGGGCCCGGCTTTTGACGACAAGATGAAGCAGGGTTCGGCTTTGGGCAGTGAGTGGCGGACCATGCCGCTGTGGAAAGTATCGGAGCGCGGGAAGTTTTTGCACGACGGCCGCGCGCTTTCATTGACCGATGCGATCACGGCGCATAGCGGCCAGGCGCAGACTTCGAAGAGTGCTTTCCTGGCGTTGGATGCGGCGAGCAAGCAGGCGATTCTGACGTTCCTTGGTTGTTTGTAACACCTGCGGGGGCGCTTGCGGTTAGCTCAGGTGCCCCCACTCTTCCAGGTCAGCCAGTGTTTCGCGGACGCTCTGTTTCACGTCACGAAACTGGATGCCGAGTTCCTGCCGAATTTTCGACGTGTCGTAGCGCGGCGTCTTGCCGATGTGCGTTCGCAAGTAGTCGCCGACGCCCTTCGGTTGCGTGTAGGAGCTGAGCTTCACCAGGTAGTCGCCGATCGTGCAATCCATCCCCAGCTTCGGCAGCTTGTGCTCTTCTCCGTAGCCGAATTCGTTCAGCCATTCGACCACTGTGCGCATTGGCACTGCGTCATTCGCGCAAATATAACGGCCATTCGCGGCTGGGAGTTCCATGGCGCGGATGTGCGATTCGGCCACGTCGCGCACGTCCACCATGCCCCAGCTTAGATTCATGATGCCGGGGTAGGTGCCCTTCAGCATGTCGACGAAGATCTGGTTCGTGGTGTTCAGTTCGGCCGTCAGAGAGGGGCCGATGACGAAGAATGGATTTACGACGACGAGGTCGAATGCGGGCTTGCTGGCTGCGATGAATTGCCAGGCCGCGCGCTCGGCGAGCGTCTTCGAAAGATAGTAGGGATTGCGGTCTAGCGTGGACTTGGTGTTCCAGTCAGCATCGGTCAGCACCTTGTCATTTTCCGGCTCGTCGGTGATGGCGGCCATCGAAGAGGTGAGGACCACGCGCTTTACTGACGGCGCTTTCAGGCAGGATTCGAGCACGGTCTTGGTGCCCATCACGGCCGGGTCGACAAGATCGTGCTGCGGATCTTTCGCGTCGAGGATGTATGGGCTGGCGGTGTGGATCACGGCATCGCAACCGGCCACCGCTGCGTCGAATGAGCCATCGCGCATCAGATCGGCGGAGACCAGTTCCAGCCGCTCATCGGCGCCTGGCAGGATCTGCAAGTGAGGCGCGCCCTTAGCCGCGTTGCGCACGGTGCCGCGTACGCGATGGCTGCGGTCAAGCAGTCCTTTCACAATCCAGGAGGCAATGAAGCCGCTGACACCGGTGACGCAAATTGTCTGCATTCCTGCATTGTAGTTTAATAGTGGAACGATGAAACCATTCCTGGCAATTTCGTTCCTGACCCTAGTGGCCGTTCTCGGAGAGCCGATTCCGCAGTGGGTCGACATGTTCAACGGCAAGGACCTCACCGGCTGGGTGAACGTCAACACCGACCCCGATACGTGGAAAGTGCGCGACGGAATGTTGGTGTGCACCGGCCATCCAATCGGCGTGATGCGCAGCGTGAAGCAGTATGAGAACTTCGTCATGCACGTGGAATGGATGCACCTGGAGGCGGGCGGGAACTCCGGCATCTTCATCTGGAGCGACGCCAAGCCGGGCGAGAAGAACCGCCTGCCCAACGGCGTTGAGGTGCAGATGCTGGAGCTGGATTGGCCCAAGCTGAACACGCGAAACGGGGTTGTCCCGCCGCTGGCGTATGTCCACGGCGAACTGTTTGGCGTGGGCGGCGTGACGACAGTGCCCGACAATCCGCGGGGCACGCGCAGCATGTCGGTGGAGAACCGTTGCAAAGGCCGCGGAGAATGGAATACCTACGATGTGGTGGCCATCGACGGCGTGGTGAAGATGTCAGTGAATGGGAAGGTGGTCAACGGCCTGCAGAAGTCTTCGCAGAAGAAGGGCTATCTGTGCATGGAGTCGGAAGGCGCGGAGATTCATTTCCGGAATATGAAGATTATGGAGTTGCCGCCGGGCGTGACGACGCCGGAGCAGACGGCTCCGGAGATTAAATGAAAGGCCATTTTCGATATGACCGGGTGCTGCGGGACCTGTTTCAGATGGACCAGACAAGCCTTCTGCCGCAGTGGACGGGCGGTGTGCCGGTTCGCGAATTCCTGAACGTTGAGTTCCCGAAGTTGATGGAGCGGCGCGCGGACTTAGTGGCACTGCTTGAGGACGATAGTATTTTCCACTTCGAGATACAGGGACAGAATATAAACGATCTTACATACCGCGAAGGTATTTACTGTTTGCTTATTGGGCATAAATACCGGCGCCGGTCTGTCCGGCAAGTGGTTTTGTACGTTGGCGAGGCGAAGCTTCGCATGCCGT
Organism: uncultured Acidobacteriia bacterium; assembly: GCA_903881085.1. Classification (GTDB taxonomy): domain Bacteria; phylum Acidobacteriota; class Terriglobia; order Bryobacterales; family Bryobacteraceae; genus CAIRSA01. Next base: position 55,816 of record CAIRSA010000519.1, on the reverse strand, counting down.
CGAAGCTTAAAATTGGCCGCATGGATTATTCCTTCGAATTGGTGGATATTCGCGACTTCGATGCCGAATCGCTCATGGAGAGCGGTTGTCCAGGCGATTTGGCTCTGGCAATGCTTGCGAAGGATGGCTTGAGTCAGTTAGGCGAAATTGCCCGTCAGGCAGCGACTTTGGACCCGGAAGCGCGCACTCGCGTGCTTTCTCAGTTGGTGGTGTTATCGGGCTTGCGCAATTTATCGGGAAAGATGAGAATGGAGCTAGAGCATATGGGATCTGTCTATATCGACATTCAGAAGAACGGTTTCCTACGCGAGGTCTATGCCAAGGGCGAGGCCGAGGGTGAAGCCAAGGGTGAAGCCAAGGGTGAAGCGAAGGGCATGCAGAAGATTATGCTTAAAATGCTGCGCTCCAAGTTCGGCCGAGTCCCCGTCTGGGCTTCCCAACGCTTGAACGAAGCGAGTTTGGATCAGCTTGATCAATGGACCGAGCAATTGCTGGATGCCAGGACGTTGGAAGACGTTATCGGCAAGAAGTAGCAATTTGACCGGGGCAAGGTAGTTTTCCAACAACCTTTGCGGCGGCCAAACCCCACACAGGCGAATAAATAGCGAACACGCTCTAATGTAGCTGCTGAGAATCTCCGATAGATCATCAGGGACTTGTCCCGGTGATCAATAGGAGATCGTTAGCAGGTGGCCCTTCGGATTGTTTGCCTTTTCATCGTTTCGGCGTTGTCAAGCGCAGCTTATTCGTTGAATGGGTCGTTCATAACGTTCAGTCGTGACTTGTCACGAACCAGTTGGCGGCAGGAGCTATCCTGGATGCGCCAATCTGGAATGAACACAGCGATTATCCTTTCTTCTGGTAAGCTCAAGCCAACGGCGAGCGGCTACATCGTCGATACTGCCTATCCGCAGATCGAAACGATTTTGTCGCTCGCCGATGAAGCAGGCATGCAGGTTTATCTGGGATCGCTGCAATTGTCGGTCCCTTGGGAGAGCGGACTCCATACCGATGCGTTGCGAAAATACAACCGGCAGGTGGCTTCGGACATCCTCGCTCGATTCGGCGACCACCCTTCGCTAACCGGATGGTACTTCACGCAGGAGATCTGGCTGAACTGGGTGAAGTATTACGGCCCCAATTACCTTGGCACAACCATGCTGCATGATTTTGTCAGCGACATGGCCACGCTCGACCCGAACAAGCCCGTCTGCACATCCACCGTCTTCAAGAAAAACGCTGACCGCTCGATGCCCGGACTTTCCGCGGAGGAAACTGGCTTTTATGCTGAGCAGTTTCTGGCCGCGACGCATCTGGCGATTCTGATGCCGCAGGATGGTGCTGGCGCAGCAGCCGGTGCGCCTGCCGTTGAAGAACTTCCAGCCTACTATGGCGCTTTTCAATCCGCGACAACGCAAACGGCCACGCAGCTGTGGAGCATCGTGGAGACTTTTTCCGCCGTCCCCGGCCTGGACCAGGACCGCTTCTCGCCCGCATCGGCGGCCCGCGTGCAAGCGCAGATCGAGGCCGAGCAGCCCTTTGTCAGCAATCTGATTACCTGGGTCTTTGGAAACGACATGTCGCCCCAGGCAACCTACTACCCTGTGGAAGCAAGCGCACTTTTCCGCGGGCCATCCGCAAAGGCCATCCCGCTGCAATTCACATTGGCGATGCCAGGGAACGCGGCCCTTCAGGATGAGTGCCAGGCAAAACTGGGGGACCGGACCGGCGGCGGATACAATGATCCGAAGCTCTCCTCGTGGGTCGCTTTCCAACCTGAACTCAGTGGAGGCACAGTCACGATCGTGGCCGACGCAGGGGCGCTCAAGCAGATTGCATCGGTCCGTGCGCTCTCACTCTCTCAGACGGCCTCGGCTATCCGCCATCCGTCCACGGTTCAAATCGAACTTTCCGAGGACGGGATCGCTTACGCGCCAGCGCGGCGCTCGGCGAACACGTTTGAGAACACAACGAACTTTTCCATAGGATGGACGGAATTCTCCTTGAACGAAGCCGCGCGCTATGTGCGCTTCACGTTTACGCACCAGGGCTGGCTCTATCTTTCCGAGTTGGAGATCATCGCCGATTAGGCAGAATCCGGCAGTCGGACTGAAGTCCTCCGCAGGCTGAAGCCTACCCTACATCGGGATTAGGCCAGGATCTGGCGGATTACGTGCCCGTGTACGTCAGTCAATCGGCGGTTGATGCCGTTGTGATACCAGGAAAGCTTCTGGTGGTCGAGGCCAAGCAATTGCAGTACCGTGGCCCAGTAGTCGTAGACTGTGGCAACATTCTCCACCGCGCGGCGGCCGAATTCGTCCGTGGCGCCGTAACTCGCGCCATTCTTCACTCCGGCGCCTAACATCCACACGGTATAGGCATCGGGGTTATGATCGCGGCCCAATGTTCCCTCCTGGCATGTCGGCATACGGCCGAACTCCGTCGTCCACAATACCAAGGTATCGGCCAACAATCCGCGGGCGCCGAGATCACGAATCAGACCAGCCGTCGGCTTGTCCAGAATGGGGAAATGCCGCTCGTAATCGGACTGAAGAGTCTTATGTGCATCCCAGTTCAGGAACCCATCTACGCCGGAGGCACGCGAGGCACAGTACAACTGCACGTAACGCACGCCGCGCTCAACCAGCCGGCGAGCCAGCAGGCAATTTCGTCCATAGGCGGCAAGCAGGGGATTTCTGTCGTTGACTCCGTACAATTCCTGCGTGGCTTTCGATTCGCGCGCCAAGTCAGAAACCTCTGGTGCGGAAAGTTGCATACTCGCGGCCAATTCATAAGAGGCGATGCGCGCGCGCAAGTCTGCGTCCCCTGCGTGTTGCTCCGCGTGCCGGATATTTAACATTTTCGCGAAGTCGCGCGAAGCCGCATCGGTCGCCGCGCTCACACCGGAAGGCCGTTCCAGGTTGCGAATCGGATCGGCCGCACTGAATGCCACGCCCTGATGCTGGGCTGGCAGAAAGCCTGACGTCCAATTCGCCGGACCCGCTGGAGGAATGCCGCGCACATCCGGTATCGCCACATACGCCGGAAGATTGTCGTTCATGGAACCCAGCGCGTAGCTGGTCCAAGCACCCGCCGACGGAAAGCCTTCAAACACGAACCCTGTATTCATGGCCACGCAGGCCGGCCCGTGCGTGTTCGAGCGTGACTGCATCGAATGGATAAACGCCATCTGGTCGGCAAGTTCGCCCAAGTGCGGCAGGCCCGCGGTCATCATCTTGCCTGACTGCCCGCCGGGCACAAACGGCCACGGACTCTTCATCAGCGCGCCGTTCGCGCCCTGGAATGAGACCTCCTTCTCTGCACCCGGCATCGGCTGGCCGCTGCGTTTTTCCAGTTCCGGCTTATAGTCGAATGTGTCCAGATGCGAAACGCCGCCAGGACAGAAGATCTGAATCACCCGCTTCGCTTTCGGGGCAAAATGGGGCGCGCGCGCCTCGCCGCGCAGCAGGTCTGCCAGGGCGATGGCACCCAGGCCGTGGATGAATTGGCGGCGATTAGTAGACATAGACAAACTCATTCGTGTTAAACAGTGCCCGCGCCAACGCCACAAGCCCATGCTCGCGCACCAGCCGCGAAGCCGCTTCGCGCTCACCCGCCTCTGGCGCCCGCCCAAAGGCTAGCACGAAGCCGCGACCCACAGGGTCGGCCGGGCTTTCGGCCGCCATGCGCCGTGCAAACGCGGCAGACATGTCGATGGTGAAACTGTTGTTGAGCAGCGACAGTGCCTGCAGAGGGGATGTAGTAACTACCCGCCGCGGCTCGGGCAACGAAGAATCCGGACAATCGTACACGCTGAGTAACTCCGTCCTGATCGAACGTGCCGATTGCGCATACAACGACCGGCGGTAAGTCTCCGGCCCGAACTTATCCAGGGGAAAGTAAGTGGCCACATTATCCACCGTATACTTATATAACTGAAAACTGGGTCCGCCTAACTTGCGATCCAACACTCCGGCCACGGCCAGCATCGCGTCGCGAATCGCCTCAGCCTGCATCCGCTGGGGCGGAAACCGCCATAATAGCCTCGCCGAAGCGTCTACTTTGGCCGGTTCCGGCTGAAACTCACCCGACTGGCGGTAAGCCGCGGACAACACAATTTCCCGATGCAAGGGCTTCAACCGCCAGCCATATCCAATCAACCGCCGCGCCAGGTAGTCCAGTAACTCCGGATTACTTGGCCGTTCACCATTGAACCCAAAGTCCGACGGCGTACCAACAAGCCCCGTGCCAAAATGATAGTGCCAGATGCGATTCGCCATCACCCGTGCAGTAAGTGGATTCTCATCAGAGGCGATCCACTTTGCCAGCGCCAGGCGCCGCTCCGTATCAGGCGCATCGAGCGGCAGCTTAAAGCCCGGCATAGCGCTCAAACTTGCAGCAGGCATCTGGTCGCCCCGCTGCATTACGTTGCCGCCCTTCAGCAGATACACCGCATCCGGAGCATGAAACGTCCCCGCATAAGAGCGCGGCACCGGCGGAATTTTACGAAGTTGCGCCTCCAACTGCGCGAGCTCCTTTTCCAATGCCTCAAACCGCGGCCGCACCGACTCAGGCAGCGACTCCAAAACGAACAATCGCTGCTGATCAGTCTTGTTGGCCGGCAAGCGGCCATCGCTCGATGCCACCTGCGTCCAGGTCTTGCCGTCTAGCGAAATCTCCACTTGGTAAGTGGCCATCGTCTGCTGTTGAAACTTCCCTTGAAACGCCTTGTTGCGGTCCGTTGACCAGTTCATCCGCGACAACATCTCTTCGCGAGCCAGCGTGATCGTGATTGTCACGCCGGGCCCTGTCCCAGGCAGCCAACGTTCCGCGAATGACCCATCGATCAAAGAGCGCGGGTGATACGCATCGGGGTTCCCATCGGCCACTCGTGTCGACGAGGCGGTAACCGAGGCGCCGGCTGAATCCCGTGCCACGTTACGCCCTTCCATGCTCCACACTTCAATCTCATCGAGGCCGCCCGGTGCGCCCTGCGGCCCTACCAGCCGCACATACCGAGCCCGCGCAGGCTTAAACGTCTCTTCCGTGCCGAATGGCGAAACCGGATCGCGCAGTCGAGCCCGTACTCGTGCCTCGGCCTCATGAAGCCCGGCCGCTCCCGACTTTCGCAGCAGCGCGAGTTCTCGTTTGAGGGCCTCGATTTTCTCATTCAAAGGCTTGGAGGCAGCCAAATATGCAGCTTTCTGTTCCGCGCTGGCGATCTCACGTTCGCCATGGTCCACACCGGCGAAGACCGCCGCCATGCGGTAATAATCGGCCTGCAGAATCGGGTCGAACTTGTGGTCATGGCACTTCGCGCAATTCACCGTCATGCCCAAAAAGGCCGAGGCCGTCGCATTGACCACATCGTCATAATCATCGGCGCGCTGTTGACGCTTGGCCGCCTCGGCATTGTTACCCACCGTGTCGTGCGGACCGGCCACCAGGAACCCGGTGGCAACCTCCACATCCGGATCGCCCTTGCCAACCACATCTCCTGCCAGATGCTCCAGAATCATTTGAGAAAACGGCTTGTCAGCGTTGAACGACCGAACTACATAATCCCGAAATGGCCATGCCGATGGGCGGATATGATTCTGCTCATAACCGTGGCTTTCGCCGTAACGAATCACATCCAGCCAGTGCCGTCCCCAGCGCTCGCCATAGGCCGGCGAAGCCAGCAGCCGGTCCACCAGTTTTTCGTAGTCTCCAGCGGCAACAAAGGCTTCCACGTCTTCCGGAGTTGGCGGCAGACCAGTCAGATCGAACGTCACGCGGCGGATCAACGTGCGCATGTCCGCCGGTGGAGAAAGGCGCAGGCCTTTCTTCTGCAGGCCCGCCACGATGAACGAATCAATGGCAGCTGACTGCGTGAGCGGCGCCAAAGGCTGGAGCGACCACCAGTCCTTCCCTGCTCTGGGCCGGACGGCCACAGAAAGCCGGCCCTCCCACACAGCGCCATCTTTGATCCAGGCGGCAATGGCGGCGCGCTCGTCTGTAGCCAGCCCTCCGCCCGGAGGCATCTGGCCACTTTCCACGCGCCGCAGCAGACGCTCGCCCAGCACCGCCGAGGCATCGGCGCGAGACTCCAGGCTCAGTCCGCCAATCCGGGCTGTCCCGTTGTGGCATGACAGGCAACGTTTCTGAATGATCGCCGGGCCATCGGCGAACATCGGGACGACAGCAGCAATGAGAAGGAATCGATACGCCATTCAGCATGGATCTTATCAAACTCCTGCCGGAAGCGTCAGGCGATGATACGATAAAAGATACGATCCTTCAGGTAACCATTTAGACACATGTTGAAATCCATTCTATATACCGTTCTCTCCCTAGTGGGCATGAGTTCCGCCTATGCGCAAACCACGCTCGGCTCCATCACCGGCCGCGTAACCGACCCTGCAGCCGCCAGCGTGGCCAACGCGAAAATCATAGCTACGAATACGGGTACTGGCGTAGCCTACCGTACGAACACCAACAATGCAGGCAACTACGTGTTGCAGCAGATGGCCCTCGGCAATTATGAAGTGTCGATTGAAGCGGCCGGCTTTCGCCGCTATTCCCGACGCAACATCAGCCTCACCGTCGCCCAGACTCTGACCATTGAAGCCAAGCTGGAAATCGGCGCGGTCGAGCAAACAATGGAAGTGTCGAGCGAGGTCAGCCAGCTCCAGACCAACACCTCAGACCTTGGCACCACCATCAACCGCGCCAAGCTGATGGACCTGCCCCTGTTCGTGGGCGGCAAGTCGCGCGACATTGAGCAGTTTATTCTGCTCGCGCCGGGCGTCACCGGCGACACGTCGAACACGCAGATCAGTGGCTCACCCAACCGGGCGAAAGAGGTGCTCGTCGACGGCATCGCATCCACCGGCATTGAAAGCGGCGGCATCGTCCCCGGCAACACGCGACCTTCCGTGGAGACCATCGGCGAGTTCAAACTCATCCGCGCCAACTTCAACGCCGAATACGGCCGCACCGGCGGCGGCATGGAAGTGTTCACCACCAAATCGGGCGGCAACGACTATCACGGCGCGGCGTTCGATTACTTGCGCAACGACGCGCTTGACGCTCGCGGCTTTATCTCGCCCATCACTCCTATCAATCGCCAGAACGAATTCGGCGCGTCTTTTGGCGGCCCCGTGCTCATCCCCAAACTCTACAATGGCCGCAACAAAACGTTCTTCTATGTTGTTTATGGTGGCTACCGCTACCGCCAGGGCGCGCCCAACACGCTGGTCAGCTTGATTCCGCAGGACTACCGTAGCGGTGATTTCAGCCGCGCGGACACGTTGATCTACGACCCGGCCACGACGCGCACGGTCAATGGAGCAATTACTCGCGACCCGTTCGCCGGGAACAAGATCCCAACTGCACGCTTCAGCAAGGTGGCGAATGCCGTGACCGCTCAACTGCCCGCCCCTGCTACAAGCGCACTCTTCAATAACTACACCAGCGTAGGCCGCGGTTTCGTCAATGAAGACCAGATCAACGTCAAGATGGACCATGCCTTCAACGACCGCCACCGCATTAGCGGATACTTCTATCGCGATATGCTGCAGCAACTCGACCCATTGGGCGGCGGCGGAGAGCGCACGGCGTTCGGTGGCGGAGCGAGTCCTGCCGCTTACAACCTGAACCATAACCACTGGGTGCGGCTCTCGGATGACTACGTCATCAGCCCCAGCATCCTGAATCACGTCAGCCTGGGATACACGCGATTTCTGACGACTGTCGACAATGGCACCCTTAATCAGGACTGGCCGCAAAAACTGGGGCTGACCGGCGTGAATGCCGCGGCTAATAATTCCTTCCCGTGTATCAGTTTCACGGGCTCTGGCTATTCCAGCCTGGGGCACCCTAATTGCAACTCGCGTACGCTGCAAACGAACAATGCGTTTCAGGCCGATGAGAGCCTGAGCATTGTCCGCGGATCGCACAGCTTCAAGTTCGGCTTTGAATTCCGGTTCCTTGAAACCAACGGGATCGATAATTTCCTGGCGGCCGGCAGGTTCACATTCAATGCGCTGGAAACGGGCGTACCGAATCAGCCGAAAACTGGTAATGCGATCGCAAGTTACCTGCTGGGCAGCGTGGATAAGGGCGAATATAAGGTGTTCGCGTACTATCCTCGCAATCGCTATCAATATTTCTCCGGATATGCACAGGATGATTGGAAAGTGTCGCGGAAACTGACCGTCAACTACGGCATCCGCTACGATGTCTTTCTCCCGCGCTATGAAAAGCTCGATAACCTTTCGACCTTTGATCCGACCGTGCCGAACCCTGGCGCCGGCGGCAAGTTGGGCGCGCTGGTGTTTCTCGGCAATGGCCCCGGCCGCAACGGTCAGCACACATTCTCTGACACCTACTTCAAGGCATTCGGCCCGCGACTTGGCGTGGCCTACAATGTGATGCCCAAGACCGTCCTCCGCGCCGGCTACGGAATTTATTATGCGGCTGGAAACGGCAATGCCGGCCTTCGCGATTCCCTTTCTCAGACCTACGGTTACAGCGCCAGCCCTGTCTTCGCCACAGGCGACCAGGGCGCGACGCCGGCCTTCAACTGGGACGGCGGCTTCCCGCAGAACTTCCCCAAGCCGCCCTTCATCGACCCCACCGCTGCGAACGGGCAGATCGTCCGCTACATCGCCAAGGGCGACGGCGCACCGCCGTATTTCCAGAACTGGTCGTTCACCATCCAGCAGGAACTCAGCGCGCGAATGAACCTGGAAGTCGCCTATCTAGGCACCAAGGGTTCACGGCTTGGTAATGGCTTGATGCAGTTGAATGAGGTGAATCCTTCGTACCTGAGCCTGGGCTCGCTGCTCTCGCAGCAGGTTGGTTCGGCAGCCGCCAACGCAGCTGGCATTGTCGCGCCGTATGCGGGGTTCAGAGGTTCGGTCGCTCAGTCGCTCCGCACCTGGCCGCAGTATCTCGACATCTCGAATCGCTCCAACCCGTCGGGTAGCTCGACCTATCACTCACTGCAGACGCAGTACAACATCCGCGCATGGAAGGGGCTCGACTTGCAGTTGGCCTACACTTTTGCCAAGTCGATCTCCGATAGCGATGTCCTTGCCGGCGGCGGTACCACAGGCCAGACGTTCTATAACCGCCGCCTGGAAAAGACCTTGTCAATCACTGACGTGCCGCAAATCCTGGCCCTGGCCTACAGCTACGAACTGCCCTTCATGAAGCGCAACAAATTCGTCGGCGGCTGGGTGCTGACCGGCATTCACCAATATTCTCGCGGTGTGCCGATCGTCCTCTCCGCCAACAACACGCTGCCGCTGTTCAATCAGGCGTTGCGCCCCAACGTTGTTACCGGCCAGGTTCGTCAATTGGGCGGCGGTGGCTTCGACCCGGCTACCATGCGCTGGATCAATCCGGCGGCGTTCGTCGTTCCTCCGGCGTTGCAGTTCGGCACCTCGGCACGCACGTATGGCGACCTGCGCGCGCCCAACAACTACAACGAAAACTTCGGACTGATGAAGAAGTTCCGCGTGCATGAGCGTTTCTTGCTCACGCTACGTGGCGAGTTCTTCAACGCCTTCAATCGCACGGTGTTCGGCGCCCCGGTGGCCAACATCAGCAACGCCAACTTCGGTAAAATCACGGCTCAGGCCAATACGCCGCGGCAGGGGCAGGTTGCGCTGCGAGCGGAGTTTTAAAGGCCAAACCGCTCCCTCACGGTCGCGGCTCTGTAGGCAGGATGCTCCTTCCCACCGAGCCGCGACGACAATCACGGCATCATCTGATACTCTTTCAATTTCCGGTATAGATTCCGCTCGCTCACGCCCAGCAGTTTCGCCGCGTTTCCGCGATGCCCGCCCGCCTGATTTAACGCCCTCTCGATGTGCGCCCGCTCCATCTCTTCCAGCGTTGGCAGATGTCCGTTTGTTGCCTGAGTCTGCATTTGAGGCCGCAGCGGAAGATGCTCCGGCAGCAACAGATCCGCCTCGCACACCACCATCGCCGCCTCGATCACATGCAACAATTCCCGCACGTTGCCAGGCCAGGTGTGTTGCCGCAGCAGCCGCAGCGCCTCGGCGCTGATCTGCTTTGACGATCCGAACCGCTCATTGAACAGGCTCACGAAATGTTTGGAAAGCAACTCTATATCGTCACCGCGGCTGCGCAAGGGCGGGATCTCCAGGCGGATGGTGCTCATGCGGTAAAACAGATCTTCCCGGAACAGCCCTTGCCTCACCATGGCCGTCAGATCGCGATTGGTAGCGGACAACACCCGCACATCGACTTTCACTTCGGTTGTGCCGCCCACATGCCGAAATGTCGACGTGTCCAGCACGCGCAGAAGTTTCGTTTGCGTCGCCGGACTCACTTCGCCAATTTCATCCAGGAAGATCGTCCCGCCATTGGCAACCTCGAATAGGCCCGGCTTGGCCTTCTCCGCTCCGGTAAACGCGCCGCGGTTGTGGCCAAACAGCTCACTCTGCAACAACGTCTCCTGCAGCGCCGCACACTCCACCACCACAAAGGGTTTGGCGGCGCGTGGACTGCGGGCGTGAATCAGCTTCGCCACGCGCTCTTTGCCCACGCCGGTCTCACCCGTAATCAAAACGCTGGATGCGCTGGGCGCAACACGGTCAATCAGGTGGACCAACTGCTGAAACTTCGGACTCTCGCCAACAAACGAGCCGCTCAAGTCGGGCGGGGTGAGTCCACGTTCCAGCACGCTGGCGCGATGGCGCAGCGCGCGGCGCTCGATCGCGCGCTGGATGCGCATATTCAACTCATCCAGCGGACAGGGTTTGCTGACATAGTCGAACGCCCCCATTTTGACCGACTCAATCGCCGAATCAATCGATCCATGCCCGGTCAACATGATGACTTCCGTCGACGGATTGGCTTCGCGCATCTGCTTCAACACGTCCATCCCGTTCATTCCGGGCAACCGTATATCGAGCAGAACCACTTCCGGCTCATTGACTGCGGCTTTGCGCAGAGCCTCTTCGCCACTGGCGGCGGTAGTGACGTTGTAGCCCAGCCGCAACAGCTCGCTGGACATCACATGCCGGAAGGCAACATCGTCGTCTACAAGTAAAATGGCCACGGACGTCTTCAATGCAGCACCTCCAGCACCGGCACAAGAGCGGGCAGAACAATCTCGAATGAAGATCCTTTACCAGCGGCGCTCTCCACCAGAATGTCGCCACCGAAGCGCCGCACGGCATTCAACGACAGGAATAATCCAAGCCCGGTGCCGCCCTGGCGAAGTCCGAAAAAGGGCTCAAAGATGCGCTTCAGATTCTCCGGCGCAATTCCGCAACCGTCGTCGATCACATGGATGTGCACTTTGCTACCCGCATCCACGCGAAGGTTCACAGTGCCGCCCGGCTTGCACGCCTGGATCGCATTCAGCATCAGGTTGATCAGGGCGTTTTGCAGTTCAGCCTCATCGGCCCGGACAACCACATCCTGCGGCGGACAAGTCGCCTCAACCCGCACCCGGCAGGCTCGCGCAGTGGGTTCGCTCAACCGTTCCACCGCCGCCACCACGGCCTTCACGTCTACGATCCCATCCGCTGACTTCTGCCCACGCGACATGCGCAGGAAGTGCTGTGTGATGCCGCGGCAGCGCATGATCTGGTCGCGAGCAATACCGGCATGGCCGGCAATCCGCTCCCAGTCCGTGTCGCCGTTGGGGTTTTCAGGGACCGAGCGAATGATTCCTTCCACACACGTCAGAATCGTTGCCAGCGGAGTATTCAATTCATGGGAGAAGCCCGAGGCGAGCAGGCCTAACGATGCCAGGCGGTGCGATTCCGCCAGGTGTGCCTCGGCTGCGCGCCGGTCTGAGATGTCGCGCCACACTTCCACCACATGCATCAACTTTCCTGCTTTGTCCAGGATCGGCGAGGCATGAATCTCTTCCCACGCCACCGCGCCTTCAGCCGTGGTTCGTTGCGCGATGCGCACCTGGCCTTCGCCCGAACTCAGGCAACTGAGCGCCGGACAGTCCGCCGTATTGCAACCGCTCGCTGCAATCTCCGTGCAACAACAACCGAGCACCTGTTCGCGCGATTGGGCGGCGCGGCGCAGAAAGGCATCGTTGGCGGCGATTACTTTTCGTTGCGGATCCAGCACCACAATGCCGTCGTCAATACTGTTGATAACATTTTCCAACCGTTCGCGCTGATTGCGTACCTCGCCCACCAGGCCCGTCATGGAGTCGGCCATGGTATTGAACTCGCGCGCAAGCCATGCGATGGTGTCCGTGCCCTCGGCCGGAACACGCCGTTCAAGGTCGCCGCCGGCGATCATCCTGGCCGTGGTTTCGAAGCGCTGCAGCCGGCGCAGCACCAGGAGCCGGATGATGAGCCCAATCGCGCCCACCAGCAGCAGCGCAAAACCACCTGCGCCAGCCACCATCCAGCGTAAGTCCTGATCGATTGCCGCCCGGATCTCTCCAGCGTTGTAATCCACCAGCAGCACGCCATTGATGCGCTGGGTGGGTCCGTGGCAGCGGAAACACTCCTGCCGGTTCAAGATCGGAATCATAGTCCGCAGCACCTGCCCGCCGCGCGTTTCAATCACCCTGCTTGATTCGCGCCGATCCGCCGGATGTTGGTGGCAAGCCTGGCAGGTTGGCGAGTCCAACCGTAGATCGTCGATCGTATTCGGGGCACGGCTCGAGAACCGCACTTGCCCGGCGCGATCGAGCAGCGCCACCAGTTCCACCCGCGGCTGGCGGCCGAAGCTCTCGATCATGCGCGCGATCAGGCCTCGCTCATTCTCGATCATCTGATGTTCCAACGCCACGCGGATCAGTTCGCCTTCAGCCAGCGCATCCGTACGTGCGGTTTCGAGCAAAGTGTTGAAGTGGTGCGAGGAATAGAGGTAGGCGCCGGTAGCACAAGCAATCACCACGGCGGCTGAAACTCCACCGGCTAAGGCCGCGGTCATGCTTGCGATGTGTAATTTCATACTACTTTGTATGGAATATGGTGGCATCATTTCACATTCCCGGCAAGACGTCAATGGTTATTTTCAACAGTGCCTGCGCCTGACGGAATGGCAGGACCCGCGCCTGACAATTTGTCAGAGATTGCCATCCGTGCAGGAAGGAATCTGCGAATTTCCCAGCAATTCCGCACATTTCTGGAATGGCCCCGGATTTGCATTTACAGAGCGCGAAAGGTTGGTACGTTCATGGAACTTTTTTTGATGGTCGCTTGCATGAGTCTTTTTGGCTTGGGAATTACGTGCATGGCGTTTGGCGCAGCCACTCGCTCACCGCTCCCGGAAGCCGAACCGGAAACGAAACCTGAACCGGCTGTGAAGGAAATTCCAGCCCACTTCTTTGCCAAGGGCGGCGACATTCCGCTCACGTTGCACGCCAAAGTACCGCTCGAAGTCCTCTTATTCCAGATTGAAAATCACATCCGGCTGGAGCAAGCCGTGGCGGAATCGTTCGTCGATTTCCCCACTGCGGAACTTCTGCACAGCCGCACGGTATCGCAGTTGATTCAGTAACAAAAGGAGCACGCCATGTCCAACGGACAATCGGATCTTCTCGCCGGCCTGTCTCCGGCAGATGCAGCAAGCTTGATGGCGCTGGGTTCGCGCCAATCCGTCCGCAGCGGCGCCGCCTTGTTTCATCTTGGCGATGTGGCCGGCTGCATTTACCTGATCGACCGCGGCAGGCTCAAACTGACGCTGCCGATGCATGTAATGGGGCGCGACGAAGAGGTGATGGTTGAAGAGCGTTCGCCGGGCCAGACCATTGGCTGGTCGGCGCTGATTCCGCCTTACCGCTTTACGCTCACCGCCACCGCGCAGATCGACACGGAGGTGGTCGCCATTTCGCGCGATGCCCTTCGCGCGCACTTCGCGGCGAATCCGCAGGCAGGCTACACGGTGACATTGAATCTGGCCACCGTTGTCGGGTCGCGGCTGCAATTGTTCCAGACCATGTGGCTGCGCGAAATGCAGCGCACCGTCGAGTTGCGTTGCGCCTAGACGTTGCGCTCAAACGAGGTTACAATCATGACCTATATCATCGCAATTCTGCTGGCTGCTGCGGCGGCCAACGCCGCCGATAAGCCTCACCCGGCAGAGCGCGTCGAAGTGCCTCCGCCTCCGTTTTCCGAGGGCATCTTCCCGTGCAACGGTTGCCATGCAAGCATGAAGCCCGACAAGACCCGGCGAGAACTGTTCGCCATGCACAGCGATATAGTGCTCACGCACGATGCGGAACATCGATGGTGCCTTGATTGCCACGACGCCAACAATCGCGACCAACTGCATCTTGCTTCGGGCGAGCCGGTGTTGTTTTCAGAGTCGTATAAGCTATGCGGTCAGTGTCATGGTGAAAAGCTTCGCGACTGGCGGGCTGGAGTGCATGGCCGGCGCACTGGTAACTGGAATGGCGCCAAGGGTTATCTGCTTTGCGCCCACTGCCATAACCCGCACCAGCCTAAGTTCAAAGCGCTCGCGCCGAAGCCTGCGCCAATGCGCCCGAAGCGGCCGGGAGATTAGAAATGTGGGGCAGATTGTTAATCTGCGACCGCTCGTTTTTCGGCGGGAGCAGAGGTGGAAGGGTTGAAAACATAGCGCTCGCAAGCGAGCGGGCAGGCGAATCGCCCGACTCACCCTTCTGCACATTGGATGTCCGTGGGTGGCGCAGGCGACCTGTCCGCCGTCTTGTCCGCCGAAGCTTTAGCGAAGGCGGAAGCTTTGGCGAAGGAGGATTCGCCTGTGCGAAAACTAACTTTAAGAATGGCCGAATTGAAAAGCGAGTGGTATTGGATTGTTAATCTGCTCACCGAGTGGAACTCGGCCTGTCTGGGAAGGGGCCGATTGCCAATCGGCCGCAGAATGCCATTCTGCCCTACAAAACGCAACAAGTAAATAGGAAGGAATTCAATGGAACCCGAAAGCAATTCCCCACCAAAAATGTCCCGTCGCGGATTCGCAACCTCCGCAACCGGTGCCATGGTCTGGATCATGACGTCATGCGGACCTAAGCGGCTACATGACGTCCCACCGGCGGTGCTCAAGCAGTCGCTCCGCGCCATGGAGGAGCGTTATAGCGCAAACTACGGAACTGACGTGAAAGTCTCCGACACACAACCGCAGCCCGGCGTGCTGTTCGCCCAGGCGCTCGATATTTCGCGCTGCATCGGATGCCGTCGCTGTGTCTACGCCTGCGTCGAGGAGAATAACCAGTCGCGCGATCCGCAGATTCATTGGATCCGCGTCCTATCCATGGATAAGGAAAAGGGCGTCGATTTCACGCACGCGAACCCTTACTACCAACCGGCCGAAGTCCCCGAAGAAGGCCACTTCTACATGCCGGTTGCCTGTCAACAGTGCAGCAATCCGCCGTGCACCAAAGTCTGCCCGACCGGTGCTACATGGACGGAAAAGGACGGCATCACCGTGATCGATTACGACTGGTGCATCGGCTGCCGGTACTGCATGGCTGCATGCCCCTACGGAGCACGCCATTTCAACTGGTCGGAACCCTCGATTCCCAAGGAACAATTGAACACGAACACGCACTATCTGGGCAACCGGCCGCGCCAGAAAGGCGTGGTGGAAAAGTGCACGTTCTGCATCCAGCGGACGCGCAATGGCCGCTACCCGGCTTGTGCTGAAGCTTGCCCGGTTGGCGCGCGGAAGTTCGGCAATCTGCTCGACAAAGACAGCGAGATCCGTTACATCATGGAACACAAGCGGGTGATGGTGCTGAAAGAAGACCTGAACACCGTGCCCAAATTCTTTTACTTTTATGCAACCTGATTTCCAGGAGATATTCTCGTGAAAACTATCCGGTCCTTTACAAGCTTTGCGCACGGTAGCGCGCTGCTGATCAGCCAGGGTCCCAGAGGTTACTGGGCGTGGCTCGCTTTTCTTAGTCTGCTAATACTCTCCGGCGTGCTTGCTTATATTGATCAAGTGCAAACCGGCCTGGCCGTTACCGCTATGCGCGATCAGGTAAGTTGGGGATTCTATATCGGCAATTTTACGTTTCTTGTGGGCGTCGCAGCGGCGGCAGTCATTCTTGTGATTCCGGCCTATGTCTATGACTGGAAACCGATCCGCGAAATCGTCATCTACGGCGAGTTACTCGCCATCAGCGCCATCGTCATGTGCCTGCTGTTTGTAACCGTCGACATCGGGCGGCCCGATCGCTTCTGGCACCTCATTCCGCCCATCGGATATCTGAACTTTCCGCAATCGATTCTTGCCTGGGATGTGATGGTGCTGAACCTGTACTTTCTCATCAACTTTACGGTTGCCACGCACATCCTTTATCGCGCCTTTCATGGACGCCATTATCGAAAAGAGCTTGTTGTTCCCTTAGTCCTGCTCTCGATCCCCATGGCGGTCGGCATCCACACCGTCACGGCATTCCTATACAACGGACTCGCCGCCAGGCCCTATTGGAACTCATCCATCCTGGCGCCGCAGTTTCTTGCTTCGGCATTCTGCTCCGGACCGGCAATTCTGTTGGTAGTACTGCAACTGTTGCGCCGGTTCACGAAGTTCGAAATTCAGGACGAGGCAATCCACAAGATCGCGGAGTTGATGGCCTATGCGATGTTTCTCAATCTGTTTTTGCACGGGGCGGAAGCATTCAAAGAATATTACTCCGACACGGAACATCTGTTGTTCACTCGCTACTGGTACTCCGGCCTGAACGGCCACAACACACTGGTCCCGTATGCCTGGACGGCAGTCTTTTGTAACATCGCGGCCTTCGCGTTGTTCATATCCCCGAAAGCAAGGCGTAACATCTGGACGTTGAATGTCGGCTGTCTTGCCACTTACATGGGCGTTTATATAGAAAAAGGAATGGGCCTGATCATCCCGGGCCTGACGCCCGACACGCTTGGCGAAATCTACGAGTATTACCCAACAAGTAGTGAGCTTCGCGTCGCCGCCGGTGTGTTCGCCATCGGATTCCTCATTTTCACGCTGATGCTGAAAGTGGCGGTTCCCATCTCGCTCGGTGAATTCATGAGGAAGCGAGAAGGCGCTGCGGAGCCAGTCGCTCTTGGCGCCCTAGAACAAACCTAAATCGCCATCGGACATCGGACCGGGCATAATTGCCTATAATCGGATCTAGATGTCCATCATACGAATGCCGCGCCGCAGCTTCATCAGCGGAACCACGGCGCTGGCAGGTCTCGCCGGCGGCGCGCTCCAACTCAGCGCCGCCGAAGACCTGCCCAAACTGCCAACCACCCGCGAAAAGTGTCCGCTCGGGCTTGCCGAATTCTTCCGCTACATCGTCCCGCGCCGCGCGTCCGAAGGACTGAATGGCATCTATCTGGGCGAAACCTCGCCTACCGAAAAGCGTAAAACGTACGGCACCATTTATGGTGGTGCGGTCGAGGACGCCAACGTCGCATGGGTCGCCGCCGCGGCCTTCCGCTATGACTGGAGCCCGCTGCATCACAATGAGCTGCTGAAAAAGCGCGCGTTCCTGCTACTCGATTCCATCTCCCGTATTCGTGCCAGCGGCAAGTGGGACGACGGCGGACTCGATGCTTACTTCGGCGTCCACAGCCTTGCGTGGGCCGTGTTGGAATGGATAGAGACGGGCGCAGTAGATGAACCGCGCGCCCGCGTCTGGCGGGATGCCGTCGCACGCGCTGCGGATGACGGCCTCGTCTGCCTGCACTATGGCCCGTACCGCCCCTCGGCCCTGACCGGCCAGTACGCAAATCCGGAATTCTATTTCCTCAGTGGCCTGGCCGCTGCATGGAAGCTCACCGGCAACACGCGCTACCGGGACGAGGCCGCTGCCGCTTTGCGCCGCTACGACGACTGGCTTTTCCCCGGTGGTGGCATGGCGTACTTTCTCGGCTCGTCGCCACAACACGGCTATCAGCAGATGATCGTTAAGTCGGTTGCGCTCTATTGGGACCTCACCCACGACGAGCGCGCCATGGATTTCCTAAAGCGCCTGACGCCGTACTTCCCCAACGTGCAGCATCCCAGCGGACTGGTTACCGATGCCGAACAGCCGCAATTGAAACACACCGTCTTCAACGTAATCAATCCGGCAGCGCCCGCCATGCTCGCCTGCCTGCTAGGCGATGGGCCGAACCGACAGGCCGCCGACGTGGCCACGCGCCTGATGGCCGATAACGTAGACAACCGCCCGCCATCGTTCGCCAAGGGCGGCTACACCTGGTACAACTATCAATCGACAACCTACGCCGCTGCCGCTCTGCGCATCATGCAGCACAGCCCGCTTCCCCCGGCCATGGCGCAGCAGGCCCGCCGCGTCTTCATGGACCAGAGCTTTCGCGGAGTGCGCAGTCACTGGGATGCCTTCACCGCCGCCACCACAACGCGGCAGATGAGCGACAGCCTCGCCGGAGCTTATCTTGCCGACACGAAAGAGCCCGTGATGCCGCTCGATTCAGCTGTGGACGGCGTTTACTTCGAAGTGCGGCAAGGCCCCAAACCAACTGAATACCGCTGTGTGGAATGGACGCCCACCACCACCTACGCCACTGCCGAGGACTTCGCGTCGGTGAGTTGTGTGTCACGTCTCTGTGAGGCATATTGGGGCGAAATGACCGAGCGCATGTCCGATTGGGTGTCGATTCAGCATTGGGCGGTGTGGCGCGATTGCCTGATCGGTTTCGGCGCCCTGCGCTGCGTCGCCCCAGGTGGCGATGCACGCACGAAGGACACGGCGCGCGTCCGCTGGCGGCTTTCCCCGCAAGGGCGCAAGCTCGACGTGATAGAGCAAACCGCATCATCGCTCCAGTTTCGCTACGGCGGACTGCAAACCAAACTGGTTTGCCTGGAACAAAAGGGCGGCTTTCAGTTCGCACCGGCTGAGATCACGGAAGCGCCGCGCGCCGCATGGACTCCCCTGCTCACTCGAAGCGCGCCGTGGTCGAGCGGCGATTACCTGCATGTGGCGACAATCGTTCAACCTGCGAACTCATCCGCGAACTTGCAAATCAAGCCGATGAAGAATGGCGCAGCCGTGGCAGCCGTGGAACCGGATGGCCGAAAGGCCTATGTGTGGACAGTGAACTTACACCGCCAGTTACAACAATATATGTTGGACTTGCCAAGCAATGTTACGGTATCTACTTATAAGCGCGATGTGAAACTGCCGGGCGTACCGCCGGGCGAGCCCGCCAATGCCGGACTTGTGGGCGGCGAAAGCGCGTTGTGGGTGCTGGATGCGAAATCTCCTCTAGACCCGGCTCAGTTACTAAGTGGACTGAAGCCGGGCAAGAGCAGATAACAGAACCTTACATTTTCGGCAGACGGTTCATGGCATAATCGATCGAGGCCTGGGGCACCTCGTACTTCGTATACGCCTTGTTCCCCATGTAACCCAAGTCTTTGACGCCGATGGGACTGGTATAGTAAGCGTCGACGGTCATCTTGCGCACCCAGTCGAAGAACTTAGTACCAGCGGCCAGATCGTTCGCCCGCTTCACTGTGTAACCGCTGAACTGCTTATAGTTCGATGACTTGGTGTACACCAACTCTTCGTTGCGCCGCGCGGCCTCTTCCTTCTCGGCCGCCACCAAGATATCAAGCATCGCCGTCTGGTCCGCCGCCGCGGAGGCGACAAACGACTTTTTATATCGTTTGCGCATCTCCGCATCCAGCCACGACAAGCCGCCGTGGAAGATATCAGCCAGCGTCTGATTCTGACTCGACAGCGTATCGATAAACTCCGGCGCACCCGCGTCCAGCGCGCTGCCCGAAACGCCATCGGCCGGCACAATCAACACGGCCAGTTCCCGTAGCGTCGCATACTCATGCGCGGTGAACGCCTTCACTTTATAAGGGCCGCGCTTCTTCTCAGCGTCGGTCGCCTCATGCACGTGCTGTGCGGCTTCCAGGTCCAACGTCCCGAACGCCGTCACCGCCATCGCAATGCCGCGAATCAACTCGCGGCGGTCCAGTAATGCAGCAGGAATAAAGTTAGACATTGCCCCTCTTCATCTCATCCGCCAGATAATCGCAACCGCGCCATGCCAGCGCGTTGATCGTCAACGTCGGGTTCTTGTCCGGGTTCGAAACGAAACTCGCCCCGTCCATCACAAACAGATTCTTCATCTCATGCGCCTGGCAGTAACCGTTCAAAATCGAGTTCTTCACGTTGCTGCCCATGCGTGCACCACCCACTTCGTGAATGATGGTGCCGGGAATCGAAATACCATCCGATTCGCGTTGCGCCGCACTCAAGCCGCTGACGCGCCCGCCCATCGATTCGATGATGCTGGCGAATGTCTTTTCCATGTGGCGAGCCTGCTTCCACTCGTAGTCGGTCCACTTGAAATGGAACCGCGGCACCGGAATGCCCCAGCGGTCGACCACCGACGGATCGATCTCCATATAAGAGTGAATGTTCGGAATCATCTCGCCGCGGCCCGCAAAGCCGATCGACGCGCCGTAGTTATCGCGAATCTTCTGCTTCATCTTTGCGCCGTAGCCGTTGGCGCGTGCCGCACCATGATACGATCCCACGCCCGGCATGCCATACCCGCCGCCGATTTCAATGTGATAACCGCGCGGGAAATCCAACTTGTTGTGTTTATCCCACAGCCACCACGGCATGAACAGATGCGCTCCGCCGTAGCCTTCCGTATCGTACTTCGGCATGCCCTCGAGCGCCGGCACATAGCCGGACAGGCCGAAGCCCACCGTGTCCATTAGGTAGCGGCCCAGCAGGCCCGAGCCGTTCGCCAAACCATTGGGAAACTCATTCGATTTGGAATTCAGCAGGATGCGCGTGGATTCGCACGCGCTCGCCGCCAGAATCACAACCTTCGCTTTGATGGCCCGTTCTTCGTGCGTGCGCTTGTCAATATATACGACGCCCGTCGCCTTGCCGTTGCCGTTGGTGAGCACCTCGCGCACCATCGCCATGTCGAACACTTTCAGACGACCGGTCTTCATGGCCGGGAAGATCTGCACCTGCGACGAACTGTAAGCCGACGCCGTCTGGCAGCCGCGCCCGCACTGTCCGCAGTAGTGGCAGGGTGCGCGTCCGTTGGTGGGTTTCGTGATCACGGCGCGGCGATTCGCAATGCAGATGATGCCGAGCTTGTCGCACGACTTCTTGATCATCAGCTCATGCACCTTCGGCGGCGGCGGCGTGTGGAACTTGCCATCGGGGCACGACGCCACGCCATCGGCCGACCCGCATACGCCGATGAACTCTTCCGATTTATCGTAGTACGGCGCCAGATCCTGGTAACTGATCGGCCAGTCAAACCCCAGCCCATCGCGCTGATACGGCTTGAAATCGTATTCGGCGAAGCGGAACGACATGCGGCCGTAGTGGTTGGTACGCCCGCCGATGATGCGCGAGCGGAACCATTGGAACTGGCTGCCCTCGCCCACAGTGTAGGGTTCGCCATCCAGCTGCCAGCCGCCGCTGGTGGTTGAGAAGAACCCGAACGGCTTGCCTTTGCCGAAGTACGACGCGCCGCCTTCCTCAGCGCCGCGGTGCTCGTAATCGTAGGGCATCTTGTGCTCTTTGAATTCGGTTGCGACGTTCAACATCGGACCGGCTTCAAGCAGCGCGACTTTCAAACCCTTTTGGGTCAGGACTTGGACGGCGGTTCCGCCGCCTGCGCCGGAGCCGACGACGACGGCGTCATAGACTTCGGGGCTATTTGGATTCTGGGCCATGGCCAATATTTTGTCACATTCGACAGGGTGACGAAATCCTGACACACGAAGAGGCCCCGAAGTGCACCAACATGTGTCGACAAGTCTTGTGCTAACAAGGGTAGGACAAGCGATTCGCCTCTCCACTTCCAATGGCCACCAACATGCTATGTCAAAGCGAGTGAGCCGGATCGCAGTCTTCTTACTAACGGCAGCAGCCGCAATCGCGCAGGATCGTACTGGCCCAATCGAGACCATCCTCTACTCGCTGGTAGCCAATAGGTGCAACTAAGTGGCCTGTTTTCAATAGTGCAGATAGCGCAAATAGACTTGTTTATGCCCCGTGTTGTACAATTTTGCACAGAGGGCTTATGGACATCAACCTGTACAGAAGGCATTCCGCTGACTGCAAACACAAATCGAAGGGATCGCAATACATGGGATGCCAGTGCAAGCTTTGGGCTTATGTTCCAGCCACACAGAAGCGCATCCCAACGGGCCTGCGTGATCTCGCCCGGGCGATTAAGAGAGTCGAGGCGTGGGAGCAAAATCCAGCAACGATGGGCAACCCGGAAAGCCCAACGCTCACCTACTGCATCGATCAATACTTGGCCGAATGCCGCACCCGGAAGCTGGCCGTAGCGTCCATGAAAATTTACACGCGGACCCTGCGCACACTGAACAAACTCTTTCCGGGATCGTTCATTTCTGGATTGGGAATCGCCGAGCTTACCAAGTTCCGGGCGTCCCGTTCCGGCCTCGCTCCTGGCAGCACAAATAAAGAACACGCGGTCATTAAAATCTTTTGCGATTTCTGCGTTGAGCGTGGTTTCCTGCCGGCGAATCCAGCTAGTAAGATTTCGCGAGTGAAATGCCCGGATGGTGAGGCCGAGCCGTACAGTAGCGAGGAGATCTCCGCGATGCTGGCTGCCGTGGACACGCTTGGCAACCACAATGGCTACGACATCGTGAGGACGCGCCTCAGAGCACGTGCGCTCTTGCTGACGCTGCTCTACAGCGGAATGAGAATCAGCGACGTGGCATCGCTGGAGCGAGCCCGCATCGACACATCTGGGCATCTTTCTATCCGGATTATAAAGACAGGTAAAAGCTTCTACCTCTCTCTGCATCCCAACTGCCTGGCCGCACTCCATGCTTTGCCAGTTGAATCGCAGAGATACTTTTTCTGGAGCGGAAACGGCCAACTCGGAAGCGCTCTGAATTCCCTGCGCTGCACGGTTCGCGCACTCGGCAATGCCGCCGGGATCGCGGCCCATCCACATCGCTTTCGCGATACGTTCGCCTGCCGGCTGCTGGAGCACGGGACCGATATTCGAACTGTGCAGATTTTGCTTGGTCATGCTTCTGTCACGACAACTGAAAGACACTATGCAACGTTCCGGGCTGGACACCAGCGCTTAGTAGACAGCGCGGTAAACCTACTTCAGTTCTGAGCCGCCGGCCTGGAGCCATGATCGGTATACCGCCGCCGGTATCCGGAGCATGATCTTTGGAGCGCGTTGACGCTGCTTTAGTAAGCTGCGCTCGACCGAACTGATCCGAATCACGCCTGGGATGTTGCGGAAGATCCGCTGCACGGAGGAGGCGTTGATCTTCATGGCCTCCCCGATTTCCCGCGTCGTGTAAAATTGTTCCAATTCAGGCATCGTTTCCTCTTTTCGGCCATTGGCCGCCTCGCCCTACCAGACCCGGCCGCACCGCGCCTTGCCATGCCTCGCCAAGACTAAAAAACAAGGGGCGGCCGAAACCGCCCCGTATACCTACGCAGCCATCCGCATCGCCGCCAGATCGCCGCTAAACATGCGGCTTTGGCACTCGCGGTATCCAGCGATCCGCGCCGCCCTAATCTGTTTCTCTGATCGTTCCGCCATCACATCTACAAGGATGGAGACGGCTTCGTTGTCGTCGACGCCAACCGAGCGCGCAACTTGGCGCAAGCGGTCGCCGTGGATGACTAGGCGATCATAGATGGAAGTTCTCATTTCATGGGATGGTACGGTAATCTTTGCTCGATCCCGCCCACCATCAATAACTTGGAATTTCCTTTTAGTATCGGTCGTAAATCCAGCCGATACTAGATTCATGCTTATAGACATTTTGTACTCTCCTCAGAGTCGGAATTTAAGGCCAATAGGTGACTGGCGCGTGTTCTCAGCGCGTCCAGCAAAGTGGTATCTAACGTGCCCTTGCCATTCAGGATGCTATGGATAAACACCCGGCTCTTGCCGAGATCACGCGCTATCTGCGCTTGGGATCCCCGGAACTTCTTGAAGACCTTACGAACCTTCTGAATGGTTAGTGGATTTTTCATTTGGTATACTTGTTAGCTACTGATGCAACTATACTAGCGGCGAATAAAGATAGCAAGATAAATATCACTTGCTATCAACATATTCGCTTTATTTGATTGAGAGTAAAGGAAATAGAGTTTATGGCTAACGCCGGAATGAAGATGGGAGATGGCAAAGCAGTACAGGTGAATGTTCGAATTTCCGAAGATCTCAAAAAGAGAGTCGAGCATCGCTGCACTGATGAGGATACGACCTACCAGGATTTGATTGCCGGATTCCTGGAGAGTTGGGCAACCGAAACTGCTCCGCTCGCCGTTCCCGTGGCGAACGAGCAAGAACGTCAGGTGGCGTTGAAGCTGTTGGCGTGGTGGAGATCGCCGCGCAATGACGCGCACCGCGACGTGCGCAATATGATATGCACGTGGCTGAGGATTCCAGAACCGCAGGAATAGCGCTTTTGGCCGTATAGCGCCATTTTGACAGCCGGGCTTGACGCCCCTACCATTTTGGTTGCCAATCATACATGAATTAAAAAAGGTTAACATTTCAACCTTGCGTATGTGCAATATGCAGGCGTATAATCGTTTCTGTTAAATTTGATCTTTCGGGCAATTCATGGAGCGACCAATCGTGAGATTTTCGGATGGAGAGAAATTGGAAAGATTGCAGATATGGAGCGTCGCGGGGCAATTGATGTTGGAATTGGAGGCGTCAGAGGGCTACGCTGATTGGAGGATAGAACACGACAGGCTGGGGTTGGTTGAAAATTCGAAAACGGATCCAACCCACCTGCTATTACATATAGCCATGAAACTCTACACACTCGACGGCGAGGCGGAAGATGAAACGGGGAGCTCCAGAGTCGCAACCGAATCGTTAGATTTTTAATCAATACACGTTAGAGTTGTGGCACAAAAAACAAAAGGCCCGGATCTCGCAGCGAAGCGAAGTCCGGGCCTTATTTGTTTGCGCTGTGCGAATCCTATGGCGCTTGGAGATGGAACAACGCCACGAGACGCTGGCCATACACGAGCAGGGCCACGAGGGCGATGTAGGCGATCTTCTCGGCGATGGGAGCCACTCTTGCCTCCCAGCGCATGCCAGCCTCTCTGAGTGCGGCCTTGACCGCGACCTCTGCATCTGCCCGCGCCTTCAGCGTCTCAACATCCGCCTGGTTTGCAGCGATCTCAAGCGTGTTCCGAGCCACGCTTCCATTGAGTGCTCGCAAATGCTCATTGGTGACACCCTGCCCAACGGCGAGGTTTTTTAGTTGATCAAGCACGTCGCGTTCGAAATCTGACATCGATATTGCTCCTGATTGTCTGGCGTGTATCTGCGGAAGTGGAAATGGTTCAAATTCGTCTTCCATTTCTACCCCTATTCAGCGTGGGGAGCGGGCGCTGGCGTAATCGGTGAAGGCTGCAGGTAAGCGATGAGAACCTTGACGGCGGCAGCGCCGGCCACGGTGGCCACCGATGAAGACTTGCCGGGGAATGGCGGAGTTACCGCCCAGGTGAGCGCGGCAGACGCGGCGGCTGCTCCAGCCACCACGCCTACCGCCTTCACCTGCGCCGCCACCGGGGATTTCAAGAAGCGCGCAGGCCAGTTCATTTCAACTCCCGCCAGAACCTGGCGAAACCGTTCCCATCGAAAAACCAGAATCGACCGTCAGCCGATTTGTGGGTTTGGCCGTAGGTGCTGTTGGCCGCGGCGGCGTCGTAGTAGTGGCCGGGCTGGCCAGGGATCGGGCCGCCAACCACTGCATCGATCGCTCCGACGTCGGTAGCAGCCAGCATCGGAGGCGCCGGATAATCGCATACGAAGTCTGGTCCAATAGTTAGGACCTGTCCGTAGTTTTCCACCCAAGCAAAGCGCATCATCGGGGGAGGTGTCGGTTTATCGAGCGCTGGCAGGCCTAGGCCCTTGCGGATTGGTGCATTGAGCAACCAGTTGCTATACGCCGCCAGGAAGTTTTCTTTGAGGCGCTGATTGGCCAACACGGTCCATCTGGCGGCCTGTTCGCCGTTGCTGATAGGATCGGCGCCGGCGGTCATTACCTGCTGGACGGGTGTAGCAGGAGTCTGAGCAAAAGTCTGTGGAGTGGCCAGCGCAAGCATGGAAACTGCAAGCGCAAAACTGATTACAAATCGTTTTAAGTGTTTCATGTTTTCCTTTGTGTTGTTGAACGGTGAAATGGGTGGGACGAAACCGTGTCGGCTTCGTTTTAGGCGGCTTGCTTGTCGTGGATTTTCTTCACGAGTCCGCTGATCAGAGCGACAAACGCCGCGTCGATCTTTCGCAGATCTTCCACTACGTTTTGGCCGGCTGAAGTCGCAAGGAATGCGAATATCGCTGTTACTGGGTCCATTGGGTGTCCTTTCAGGAGTGAAACGAGTTTGAATTTTTCGAAATTGGCAAGTCGGCCGATATCGTGCAGCATGCACTCGAAGCTGCGTGTCGGATCGAACATTATTTCGGTTGGAGTAGGCAGACCATCAAGGGGATGGTCACCGGCTGGTGGGCATCGACGCAGTCCGTCTTGGAAAGCGGCTCCGCGCATGTTGTCATCGGATACCAAAACGCTGTGCATTTGTTCGGCATCTGCGACTGGCCAAGTGAAGCTGCCTGCGTGAGTGATATTCGAGTCCCGGCCTGCTGTGGATGCGTCCCGATCTGATCCATGGCCAGGCGGGTTTGCGCAGCAGCCGCAACCGAAGTGAGCAGCCCGACGAGCATCAAGTGACGGGTACGTATGAGCACAACATCACTGGGGTCTCGATTGTTTTCCCAGAATCGACGCATGATGTCTTGGAATATGGCGGTGAGCATATTGTTGTCGTGGACCAGTATCCTCGACAATTGGTTGGAAGTTGAGACGGAGGCAGCGATATAGCCTGCACCAATGACAGGCTCGTTCTGGCGTTACCTGTGCCAATCTGATCCAGGGACAGACGAGTCTGTGCCGTGATCGCAGCCGCCAACATGATCGCTAATTGACAGGTACGTATGAGCATAGGATCGTATCCGTCGAGGTCGCGCCCTGAGCGGCGGTAAACGTGATCACCACGCCGTTGACGTTGTAGTCAATCACGGGCGCCATCAGTAGGCCGTTCCGGTGCACTTCCAGCGTGCTCGGATTTGGAATCGTGGCCACCTGCCAGACGAGCGGATTAGTGCCTGGGTTTGTCGCCAGCACGTTGTAAGAGCGCACCGGTTGGACGGCTGGCGTGGTGTTGGGTGCGCAAGTGAATACGCCACCCACGAGGGTGATCGTGCAGCCCGCCTGACCGGTCGGCTCGATCATGGCGGTCGGTAGTTTAGTTTGCGCGAACGCGAAAGACGCGAGCGCCAAGAAGATTAAAATCCGTGTGATGGTTTTCATGGTGTTCGACTATCTCTTCACGAGCGACAGACCGGCCGAAGCGGACTCTTCCAATTCTGCGAGGAGCGGTTCGAGCCATGCGCGATCCTGTGCGCGGTGAACGGATGTAGTCAGCGCGTGCTTCGTGCGCGCCACGTCGATCAACTCCAGTTCGACCACCTTGTCGGGCAGTGAAACCGAGGAGTCCCAGAGGTAGACTTCCTGCATGTCTACCAAGCGCGTCTGGAACTTGATCGCGGCCTTTTCTTTGTCGTCAAGCGCGAAGATGTCTTCGAGTTTCCACCACGCGCGGAGCGCCCCGGCGTCGCCAGTCTGGGTGCGCATGTCGCGGCAAAGCTGGATGCGCTGTGTTGTGCTCACTGTTAGTTTCATTTCTTGGTTTCTCCTTAGAGTTTGTTTAGGTTGTAGTAATACGATGGGAGGCGGTTAATAAAACCGCCTCCCGGTGCTGCCTAAGCTAGAACGAAGCGAGCGTCACTTTCCGACTTGGTGAAGTAATTGGAAAGCGCGGAACTGATCATACTCGCAACAGTGCCGGAGTCCACAAAGCCACTCGTGGCCGAAGAGATTGCCCCGTACATCGTGCCGCTGTCGACAAAGCCGGCCGAAGCGATCATACTGGCCACCGTTTCGGTAGACGGAAACAGTGCATCCGCTTCGGACTTTGTGTAGAATACACTGGCAAGACTTGACGCGATTGTTTCCGTTAAAGCGGTCACTGGCAGATCAGCCACAACCAGAGCCCTAAACGAGGGTGTGCCGGCGCTAGAGCCAGCCGATGGACCAGCCCACACAGTGTTGGTTGCCTGATCTTTCAGATCCAGGGAGATCGCGCCTACGCCGTCGTCAATCAGGTGGATGGGTGAAGCGGAGATAGCCGAGATCGAGGCAACGCCGAGATGACGCCAAGTGCCATCACCACGAAGCCAGCGTGAAATGTCGCCAGGGGTAGAGCCAGTTGGCCATGTCCCTACACGATCTACCGCGAAGACTCCGGTCGTTGTCTTCGAGGCGTCAATTCCTGGGAAGTCAGACGGCTGGATCGAATCCCAGTTACCAGTGCCGGTTGCGTCTGTACATCGCATAATCTTCCCAACACCAGGACCGCCGCCCAACACAACAAGTAACCCGCCGACGTTCATGTCGAAAGGAACATTGAAGTCACCGTCTTTGCCGTTTCCAGAACCGCCGTTATCGGTGCCTGTCGCTGGACCTGCGCCAACCTCAAACATAGTATTGCCTGTTTGGTTGTTGCGGCACAGAAGGCCCGTCGCGGTTGCCGTGAGGGAGTATTCGCCCCACTTCTCCGCGGTGACTGTTGACTTCTGCCCGCTAATGATCAGCGAGGCTGTGTTTGAGTCATCGCCTTTAATCGTTAAACGCGCTGGTGCATTATCACCAGTTAAGGTCACCGAAGATCCTATGAGGACCTCACCAGTAATCCTCTTAATTTCCACTACATGGATTGGTTCTACGCCCACGCCCGGACTCGGATAGTGGCGTGGGAAGGCGCTAATCCTGAGGCTTCGATCAAGCGCTCCGCCTTCCGGATCAATGCCAATTTGGAACTGGGGAGGATCTGGCCACGTCGTATTTGGCTCACCATAAAACAGAATACTAGGGCCTCCTTCATCGCTTTCGCAATAAAGGGATAAAACTCTTGCCGATACACCCTCGGAAACCTTGAGGGCGTTGGATGCAATATCACCGCCCACGCTCAGGTTCCCTGGGGCATGGATACTACCATCCGAATAGATACGCAGTTTCTCGCTAACAGTGCCGGCATTGCCAGTTGCAAATATTAGATCGCCAGCTTCGGACCCAGTCGTGCTGTTGGTAATCTGCCCAGTAATACTTGCTACCAACACATCGGCTCCCGCGCCGTTCTGTGTTGAGAAGCCAAGGTTGCCCCAGTTTGCCGAGGAGCTAAGACCAGCGATTTCGATGCCAGCGTTTCCGCCGAACACTTTTTGCAGCACCTTGATTGGCCCAGTTGTATCCACTTCGGAAGCAGATAACGTCATAGAGCGACCTACCGCTCGCAAAACAGCGTTATTGCCCGGATCGGTGCAGATGTCCAGAACACGCTTGTCGCCGCGAGTCTGGTCGTCATTTCCGAACGAGGCCAAGATTGAGATGTCGATGTTTGAACTTGGGGTGGCTCCCAGGTGGCTATTTATAGTCGCGCCTTCCGCCGATTGCAGGCCGCCGAGCGCGGCCACCACTCCTGTGAAGGTCTTCAGTCCAGTGGCTGTTTGGTCATCTTCCAACGTCATTGTAGTGCTCATATTTAGTGCTCCTTGTTTGGTTTACTTACCGCGAACTTAGATGAAACCGTTAAGACTGCAAATAGCTCATCAACTGCACATAGGAAGGCGACGATGAACCGTTTGATTCAATCCCAAAAACTATCTGGTCACCTGTGCAGAAATCAGTCCTACCCACCGTGTGCCAGGTCACAAAATTGATACCGTCTGCCGAGATCGAAACGTTGCGATTGGTGGTGTCATCGTTGATTCGGAACCACAAACCCGCATTGATACTGATGCCAGTTGTCGCCTTCGTCACATACTCTGCCGAGAACGTTGTTTCGTTGGTGTACTTGGAACTTCGGATGCTCTGGTCGGCAGCGCGATAACGAATGACAACCATCTTGCCCGACGAAGATTCACGCCAACCGAAGCACACATGGGAGCCCGCTGTTTCATTCAGAATCCCCTTACAGAAAACCGTGAAAGTGTACGGCGTTGATGGAGCAGTCTTGTAAATCGCGCGCATGCCCGCCGCGATTGCGGGAAGTGATATCAAAATTCCATTGCCGGCGTCCGACATCGTAGAAGTGCTTTGATTTAGCTTCGTCCAATTCGATAGAACCGGCGGCGGGGTGAGCGCATATATTGGACCCCAATAAGCCCACGCAGCCCCCGTATCGCGAGCTATCGATTGCGCATCCGTTGTCAGATATAAGATGCCATCCTTGCTCGCCGCGGGGATGCTTCCGAACGCGCCAGTCTTCGCCATGCTCGGCAGATCAGCAGCCGCCAATGAGCGAAACGCGGGAGCCGCTGCGCTGCCAGTGCTAGGACCGGCAAACACAAGATTCGCGCTCTGGGTAGCAAGGGCCGCCGTCAGTGTTCCCGTTGTGGAAACTGGGCTACCAGAGACTGAAAACATTGCCGGAAGGCTCAGTGCGACACTGGTCACCGTCCCAGTTCCACTCGCAGAAATCCACTTCAAGCCATCCGTCTGCGTTGAATCGGCGGACAGCACCTGCCCGTCCGTGCCAACACCAAGGCGGTGCATCGAAGTTCCATCCGTGGCCCAGACATCCCCCTTCGTGGTTAGCGGCGTGTTGGCCTTTACTATTGATCCGGTGATGGTTGCAGCCGTCCCCGACGTGTTCTGGTTCAATGTGGGGATGTCAGCGGCCACAAGCGCGCGGAATGTCGGCGCGGCCGGGCTCCCAGTTGTCGGACCAGCAAAGACGATGTTGGCCGCTTCGGTGGCTAGGGTTACGGCCAGCGTCCCCGAGCCGGTAACGGGCGTGCCCGAAACCGAGAGAAATGCAGGAACACTCAACGCGACGCTGGTGACGGTTCCTGCGCCACCTGGAGTCACCCAAGTATTGTCGTCGCGCAAGAACTTCGTACCGTCCGGTGTTCCACTCGCCAAGCGCGCAGGCGCCATGGTTCCAGATGTCACTTGAGATGCGTCCAGGCTCACCGCATCAGTTCCGCCCGAGGCGTGCGTGCTCGCGTGTGTCGAGGGTGTGAACGTCGAGGGCCAACTTCCCGGAGCGCCAGTTATCGTGGCCTGTCGGCTGGTATCAGTTGGGTGAACGTGATCAGCCCGCGCGTAATTGGCGGAAGATCCCACCGCGCCAGTTCCGTCGATCACCGGCGTAGAACTGGACGCCGCGGGGATGGTAGGCTTATTCGCGATCGACGCGCCGCCCGAGCCCGCGCTCCAATCCACATATTGCGCAGTTAGCCCGGCGGCATTGCCAGACGTGTTCTGATTCAGCGTAGGGAAGTCGGCCGCTATCGCGATGCTCGGAACGCCCGTGGTAGTGGTGTTCTTGAGTATCCCAGTCGCAAGGCCCGCCAGGCTCACTCCGTTGATCTTACCTACCACCGTGGCGGCCTGCGTACCAGTTACGTCGCCTGCCAGCGATCCCGTGAAGGACAAAGCCGTACCGGAGGTATTCTGATTGAGTGTCGGAATCCAGCCGGCGGCCAGCGTTCCGCCGCTACCGGCCTTGGGGATTGCATTCGCGCCCGGAGTAGCTGTCGCGATTTCATCGGCCCCGCCGTTCTGATGAGTGCTCGCGTGCGCCGATGGCGTGAAGCTGGATGGCCATGAACCCGGCGCGCTGGTGATTGTGGCCTGCTTCCCACTCAGTGCGGTATCCAGGTCAGTCTGCGATGAAAGTGTGCCAGTAATCGAGCCCCACGCCCCACTGCCGCCAACTGCGGTCCAGGCGCCATCGCCACGGAGGAAGTTTGCGCTCGAAGGCGTGCCGGTACCGAGCCGTGCGACCGCGACTACCCCGGAGCTTATCAAGGATGCGTCGTGGCTGGGGATATCGGCGGCCACCAAAGCGCGAAAGGTTGGTGTCGCCGCGCTTCCCGTGGTCGGGCCCGCAAATACGATATTGGCCGCTTCGGTTGCGAGCGCTACCGCGAGTGTCCCGGCCCCCGTCACAGGAGAGCCCGTCACCGAGAGAAATGCAGGAACACTCAACGCGACGCTGGTGACGGAACCGCCGCCACTGGGAGCCGCCCACGTGCCATCACCTCGCAGGAAATTTGAACCCGAGGGTGTTCCTGTCCCCAACTGCGCGACCGCGACCTGTCCGGATGTGATCTTCGAAGCAGCGATGCTTGGAATATCTGCTGCGACAAGAGCGCGGAATGCGGCGGCGCCGGAGCCCCCGGAAGCTGGGCCAGCAAATACGATATTGATTGCCTGGCTGGCGAAGGTTGGCGTGACTGTGGCCCATGCTCCATCGCCGCGTAAATAGGTCGCACTGCTCGCGGATCCCGTCCCCAATCGAGCCACGGCCATTTCTCCGGTAACAATGTCGCCCGCGTCGTGGGTGTGCGCAGTTGCGGCGAAGTTGAACGCGCCAGTCACTCCAACTTTGGTCTGCGTCGCGATAACTGAATCCTGCAGCGCTGTGAGGTATCCCGCGCACATTAAAGCTTTGACTGTTGTCCCATTGGCGTGGCCAATAGCGGAAGATCCTAGCGCTCCACGAATGCAGCCGGTGAATGATGTGGATGTCTTTCCCGTGTAGATGACCAACTCATCCTCAATGCTCAGGATTCCATACGCGGACGGAAACCCCACCGTGGTCGATTGCACGTTGATAGTCGCATCGCCGGAGAGGACCAAAGAGGATGTCGTCGTCGAAAGGGAATTGGCCGAGGTGCTATTCGCGGGCGTGAAAAGCGTGCTCTGGTTGTCGATCGATGTGGGGTATTGGGATGCCATTATGAATTCAAACTCCTGCTGTTAATCGCCAGTTCATTCAATACGTACTTTTGATCTACCGGATGCGCGTTGAGCATCACGTCGTTGACATGGACGCCTATTGGCTCCAAGGTTGGGTACTGGATTCGATCCGGCCTGTGAGTGGCCGCGAATGGGCGCGTGTATCGGGCGATGTCGTCGCCGAGGCCTGACCAGCTCGTCAACTGCACGAATCCGTTGCCGGCCACGGTCTGATCGGCTAACGACAAAATCCCGCTCGAATCGGCTTGCCCATACTCCATTGAAAAGTCGAGC
Organism: uncultured Acidobacteriia bacterium; assembly: GCA_903881085.1. Taxonomy (GTDB): domain Bacteria; phylum Acidobacteriota; class Terriglobia; order Bryobacterales; family Bryobacteraceae; genus CAIRSA01. Next base: position 22,693 of record CAIRSA010000519.1, on the reverse strand, counting down.
GAGCCGGTGTAACTGAATAGATTTACGCCGAATTCCGCTACCAGCCGAACATCGACCGCGAAGGTAGACCGCGTATAGATACCGCTGGCCCATGATGCCTCACTACCAGCTTGCGTGGCGTGCGCCCGCCATGCCGAGTCGATGAAATACAGCCATACGGGAGGACTCGGGAAGACGCCAGAAGTCCACGTCGGGCGACTTGGATCAATCGGCCTTGCGTACCCAGATTTAGCCCCAGCGAGCGTCTCGGCCAATGTGGCTGTCACGTTTGCCCCGCTCGTGGCATTGACAAACCGATAGTTAATGATCGAACTCGCCAATGGACTTGTCGACGTTGTGGGCGCACCTGGCGGATTCCCACTCATCCTAGTTAGACCGTGGATGCAAATGTAATCACCCATCGGGATGACGTCACTAACGGCCTGGATGAAGAGTTCGTTGCTATTGATGGAATGCCCATGCCCTGGAACGGAAACGGTCTTGGTTGAGACTCCGCTATTGTTCCCCGATCGTAAGCGCATCCTGACCGCGTTGGATGCCGGTGAGTTCCAACTTGCAGCGTATGCGGGCGAGATCGCCGGCGCTTCATCGATCACGTATAGCGTAGTTGAGGCGCCCACTAAGTGAACACCTCCACGGTCAGATCGGAGCCCGAGTCTGTGCTGCCGATCTGCATAATGGAGTAGTTCAAACTGTCTTCGGGATAAAGGATTGCTGGCGGCCACACGTTGTCATACGGAATTCTGCGGTCACCTGGAGGATAGGATGAATCCCATGAGATCTTCGCGCCCTCCGCGATGGCGAGCGCCGCGATAACATACCAAGCACCAACGCTTCCGAACTGCCTCTTGACTTGAATTAGCAGCTCGGCGCCAGACGGAGCATAGTCAACGGTGGCGTAAACCACGCGGATACCCGATTTGTACTGAACGCGCTTCGAGATCCCGATTTCGTCCATGACTACCATCTGGCCTGACTTCTGAAATGTGAAATCCCCGCCCTGCAGTGTACGCATACCAGGTACGGTTGACAGCGCGCAGTTATCAACAGTGAAAGCGGAGGTCCCGAAGCCGTTTCGAACGGCCGCCACTATCGCCAAAACGCACGCATTGGGCAACGCGATGTCGAAGCGCCCCGGAACTGCGCTCGTGTCGGTGATGTTGTCGTAATCGCCGGTCGCTGCGTTGAACGTGAATTTTCGAATCTGACACTTGAAGAGTTTTGTGCCCGCGGGGTGCGCGTGTCGATTGCTACCGAAGATCGCATTGGGAGCGGCGTCCCCGGGCCAGTCTCGCTGCATGGTCCAGTTGCTTCCAGAAATCCCAGTAAGTAGGGAAATCTCGTAATGCCCAGGATCTCCGAATAGAACATAGTCGCCAACCACGAATTCGAGTTCTGCCGAAGTCGTGATTTGATCCGGATTTACGGTAACCGCGAAGGTTGCTGGGTCCGTCGTGTCCAAATCCGCGTCGAGCGTCACAAAAACATCCGCCGTCAATTCATCAACGAACACTGGAAACGCGAGGATGCTTTGGAGCCCGCGGTTCGATCCAGAAGAAAGCGAGCAATTTTCAATGCTGATCGACCCGTATTCGTAAAGCGCGGGAGTGAAGGTGAAAACACCGGGAAGGCGGTCGATATCGCCTGGCGTGAGGTTGATCGAAACATCGACCGGCTTGTCGCCAATGATCATGTTGTACATGGCGTCCGTTGTGGTACGCCAGTCAATGTTGATCGAGTAGTCCTTGTTGAGCGTCCACCCTTCCACGATGAACTCACCGTAATTTGCGATTGTTGTTGGGCGCGCAATTGTGATGTCGACGACGTAGGTGGGAAGGTCTTCGTGGACCATCGAGCAAATCGTTCCGCAATCCACATTTAGGGCCAACGCGGTGGTCGAGAAGCTACCCTTGCGAGCCTTCATCCACTCATCGGATCCCACGCCACCAACCTGCTCGCGCACGAGCGAAGTCACCACGCGCGATGCCTGCGACTTCGTGCAAACTCCAGAAAAGTTGATATTGGAGGTGAGGTCCATGCCCACCAGGTCAATGTGATCCTGCTGGATGAACTCCATCGTATTTGAAACGTAGCCGTACTCGCGATCGGCAAAGGTGCCAGTAAGATGATTATAAGCCGCGTCTGGAAATGACAACTGAAGCGAGTTGAGCAGGATGTTTCCTACACTGAATGACTCACTCGCCCCGGAGTGCCAGCGAAGTCCGATTTTAAGTTTTCCGAACGCAAAGGTATAATATCCGAGGCAAGCGGATAAGATCTCATTTAACCAATCGCGCAAAGGCTTCTGGTCGTGGATGACACCAGTCCAAGTGAACTGCTTTTCGGTTCCAGTACCAACCAGCGCGTCAACCACCGTGTCGCAAACAACCGCCGCGGCGATCGCCTCCGGGATGCAGAAATAAGCCTCCTGTGTCGACTGCGACGAAAGTCCAACCTTGTTTCCGCGCAGCCAGACATTGATCGCAACCCAGACGGGATTCGTGAGCGCTGGCGTCCATGTCCGCGTATAGGTAGGACCAGTTCCGGTCCACACATACCCACCGTTGCCTTTCGAGACGTAGGCCACCATCGGATGAGTAGTGGAGGCGTTACTCGGCTGAATACCCTTGGTGTCAGTTCGGCGGATTTCCATTGTCGCGACGCCATCCGGAACTGGGTAGCCGGTCGGCGGAGCGGATCCAACCGCATCGAGCCCGAGGCGATTCGAATACTGGTCCGGGTTGTTGTCGAGTTGTGTCTCTGAACCGGTCGCCGGATCCCCGCCAAGGTTGCGGCGTAAGCCATAGAGCCCCGGTCCATGGTTGAACTGCCCGTCGAGTGTGCCGTATGCGTTCGTAACCGGTGTCACGCCTACAATCTCTGGGAGAGTCCCGAACTCACCAATAGGACCGCGCCCAACAACTCCCATCGCGGCATAGTATTCGCTTTCGTCGCGCCCAGCAAGGACAGTGCAGTTCACGCGCAGCGGCTGGACTGTGTCATTCACCCAAATGTCCTGAACGGGATCCCCAAAGCCGGAGTCCGCCACGACAGACGTGGCAGTGATGCTTCCACCGCTGCCGACATGAACAGGTTGGTTATCGGTCGGGAAAACGAAAGTCTGCCGCGTGATTTTCCGGGGCGGGTATGCGAGGCGAAGCTCGTAGGCTCCATCCGCTGCCGTGATTTTGAAATCAGGCCCGCAATCAAAGTTCCAGCCGCCGGGGATTATATGCCCGCGCCAAAGGTTGAGCTTAGTCAGCGTGCCGACATGGAACAATGCGAACTGCACGTCAGCCGCGTACCAGTTCTGCTCATTAACAAATGTGGTGTAGCGACGGTCGGCATTCCCGATAGTAAAGCGCGCCTGATCAGCACTGTTCAGGCCTTGCTGGATGCCGTCCCAGCTTGCCAGCCTCGCCAGATACGAGTTCCCGTCGATGGCCACGGTACGATCGGAAAAGTAATGAGGGGATTGACCCTTGGGGGTGATCGTCAACAGCGGGATCATTTCCTGCACGGGATCGAGGAGAGCGGTCTGAAGGCCCGAATCTGGGAATCGCGTCTGGACCGCGGCCGACGTGTACGAAGGCGGATCCGGCGGCGCAACTATCAACTCAAAGCTGGATGAATACTGGCTACCGTCAACGACGGATTGTATGTCCAGTCGCGATGCGGCGAAGTACACGGAAAGCGTCGCGCCTCGATAAGTGACGTCGAATGGTGCATAGGCGCCCTGCGCCGCGGCGAATTGATCCACGAGCGCCTGGCGCCGCGTGCGGTTCAGCGCAGATAGGTTCACGCGCAGCCGGCGCGCGCCCGGCCCCAGGTAATACCGCTGCTCGGTTTTCGCGTCGCGCGAGCCGAACGAATGCACTATTACCTGTGGGTCGAAGACATCGACTACGCCGTATGGGAGTTCTATGCTCATTGGACCTGGATAATTTTGAAGTCGGACAAATTCCGAACGATGCCCTGGGTGTAACTCATCGGGCCATCGAAACGGACCAGATAGCGGCCTGCCGTGGAGGCGAATGTCACGTCGAAATCAGCAAGCACCGGATAGAAGTAGAACGCTTCGAGCGAGCCACGCCGCGCGCTCCTGAAGGTTTCCAGTGCCGTGCGTAGATCATCGGCCAACTTCTGCTGCACGGTCCATGCCCGGCGCGCGTTGGCGGCCTGTACGTTGGTCACGAGCGTGCCGTCGACGAACGGTCCACTGATGCGCACCGGCCACAACCATGACTCCGTAAAGGCCGAACACAGCGCGGCTGGCATCACAGTTGAGGCGATTGCTTGAGTTACAATTCCTGGCATGAGTTTATCAACGACGCGACAATCCGTAGATCGAATCCCACTCTCCGCAAAGCTCGCATCGTCTCCGGGCGCGGTTTATGATGCGACAACAAGCAACGACAAACGGACGCTTCGCCGCAAAGCAAAGGGACTCGAATATCGAGCCCCCGAGCTTGCGGTTGGTTGAGTAGTTCACGATTGTGCTAACCATAAGTAAGCAGTGGATCTCTCAACAGCGCCGCGCTCTCGCGCCGTCCGGAACTACCGGTATTGGCCTGCTGTACTGATGCGTTCACTTGACGCCCATCGATATAGAGGTTCGCCTGAATCGTGGTGGGCTGCGGTTGGAACGTATTCCCCGGCGTGGTTGCGCCGATTAATCCGCCGTAGTTGTAGCCGGCTCCGCCGACATAAACGCTATTCTGTGTCACGCCGCCGCCGTAGCCAGAGAGGGAAACTCCCCGCGCGCTGTTGTCGATCGCTCCGAGATTCCCAGTGCTCGCCTGATTGGTCTGCATCCGGTAATACATCAACCAATCGCGCACCTGCGCGGAACGAATGCACACGTCGAGATTTCCGCCGTAGGAGGACTTCGCCAAGTCGAGTATCGATTGCAGGAAGTCCTTGTCGTCGATGTCAATCTGGTAAACATCTTTGATTTTCGACTTCAGTTTTTCGGTCGCGCTCTTCATAAAGAGCCGGATCGTCCCGGCCAGTGCTCCTATACCCGCGCCGATGGCCGCCCCGAGCGGCCCGCCAAACTTCGCCCCGATCAATGCACCGCCCGCGACGTCCTCGCCAAGGCCAAGCCATCCGCCGCGCTTCAATCCATCGAAGGCAAGCGCCCCGCCACCGAGGGCTGCGCCGGTGGAGCTGAGAACGCTACCAGCCTGCTGGCCCAATGTTGCCGCGCCCCAAGTTGTCGCAGCGCCGGCGCCTGTCGACACGGATCCGCCGACACCAAAGAGCGATCCGAGCTTGGGTAGGATTCCAGCCATTCCAGCAAGAGAGCCGATTGATCCCATGCCGCCCGCCGATCCAGGAACTCCAGCTCCTCCACTCATGAATGGAGGTGTTGCGCCCAGCGTCCCGATGCCCGTAACAGGAAAGCCGCCCATGCCAAATCCACTCATAGAGGAGCGCGATCCCAGCCCGAGAAGCCCAGTCAGACCGCCACTCCTGGACGCTGCGGCGCTTTCGCCGGATCCGCTAAAGCCCGGGAAGTTAAAACCATCCGATGTTGTAAATTGCCCGGTTCCTCCTTCGGCGGAGGGATAAGTGATGCCTGACGAAATTACCGCAGTCAGTTGCTTGGTAGCTTGCGTGTTTTGGAAAGTCAGGAGCGAGTTATCATTGATAGGCTGAAGCATCGGGTCAATTTTCCCCTCTTGCCCAAACGCTACCTTTGATCCGATTCCAAGCAGTGCGCCAAGGCTCCCCATTGCTCCAGTTCCACCGATTCCGCTCTGAACCATGTGTGCCTTGGCGTCTGGCACAAACAGGTTTGTGAGCATCACGGCGACACGCGAAGTCATGATGTCTTTGATGGCCGTCAATAGGATATTCTTCAGCGAATTAGCAATGGCCCCAAAGACACTCCCCGATCGGTACAGAAGCGCATCAAACACGCCGCCGGATTGCTGCTTTAGGGAATCGAACACCCGTGTATATTCGCTGATGATTGTATGCGACGCCTGTGTTGCCCCCTTCACCTGCATGGTCGCGACTTCATTGGAGGCGTGGCGAGTAAGTGCATCTTTTTCGTCTTGCGCTATGGCCGTAATACGTCTGGTGATTTCCGACAGTCGGGCTTCGTCGAATATGCCCTTTTCCTGCATGGCGTTTTCGGCAGCGCGGATGTCCGCTTTCGTCCGAACGTCAATCTGCTGCAACTCAATCTGGGTGCGATCCCTCAATGCCTGGGTTTCAATCGCGGTCTTTGCGTATTCGAGATCGATTTTCGATTGAAGAGTAACGGCGTAGATTGACGCGTTTTGCGCGAGTTGCGCGTTCTTGGAATCATCGATAACTGTCTTGCTGGAAGCGAGCGCGTTATTCGACCGCTGCGTATCCAGGTCGGTACTCTTTTGCCATACCTCAAGATCCTTGTGCGCTGGAGCTATCGAATATAACTCCATGTTCTTGCGCATTCGGACGATCATCGCGTCCCACATCTTCTCTGTGCGGCGACTTTCCTCTTCGTTGAACTTCAAATCGAATGCGGCAATTTTGAGCGCCGTGGATTCATGAATTGAGGACAGGGCAGCAGGAGACAGATTGAAGTGGACAAGATTATTATCTTTATCGACGAATGAGGATTTATCTGCGATTTCGGTCTTCTCTTGCGCGCGGATTGCAGCAATGCCGGCCGCATGCTCTTTCATGGAAAAATACAGAACATCCAGTGATCGCTTTGCGGCTTCCGACTCAGACACGGTCGACGTGACAATCGCGAGAGCATCCGCGCCCCAGCTCTTGGCCTGGTCGCGCTTCGCCGCCGTCAGGGCAGCGGTGGACGCTAAGACTTCCTTCGATGCGCTCCGCTCTTCATTAACCTGCTTACGGCGTATTTCGATGGAGTTCTCGATCGCGAGCATCCGCTGTGTGATCCCGGCGATCTCCGCTCCGAGGGCGGCTGATGCTTCCGGGCTGGCCAAGGAAAGGCCTCGCGTTGCTTCTAGTATCTTTTCTTTCTTGTCTTTAGACGCGGCCATTGCGTCTAGGTCAGCCGGCGTGAAGGCCTTCGTGGGCCCTGCGCCGCGCGTGATAGCATTCAGCATCTCGAAATACGTATCGCGAGATTTGCCCAATTCGGCGAGTTCCTTCTGAACTCCGAAAGTGGTTTTGGCGATCGCTGCCTGCGCGACAAACGCAGCGTCTTTGCCGGCCCCAGATTGCGCCTGGGCTTCTGCGAATTTATTCAAACCCGGCGCGGTGTTGCTCTCGGCGAGGTTTCGCATTACCAGATTCGCGTTGCCCTGCATGTATTGATCATTGGACTTCTCGCGCGCTCCGGTAACGATACCGGCCTTGGCGAGTAGATCTTCCTCGGCTGGGGCCAAATCGAACATCCCAGATGTTTTGGGCCACCACTGAGTGCGGCTGCTCATGAATTCGTTAAACGTTGCCTCTGAATCCTTGAGGTATTTGTTCAGCCTGGCCAACTGCAGGGCCGCGCCGTCGACAAACTTCGTCCACGCTGTGTCCGAGTCTCTGAGTATGGTTAATGGTGGAAACAGCAGTTCCCAGATGGTAGTCCTCGCCCATTCCTCTTTGAAAGACTTCAGGAACTCCCTCGCTGGCCTAAGATCATCGGTAAGGGTAGTGAGAGCTATCCGGTCGGAGTTGGCCATAACGTCGGCGGCCCTGGAGTTCGCAACCGCCGTGGCGGTGAACTCGTTCATCAATGGCATCAATTCATGCCCGAGCACGTCCCCGAAGATCTTGTATTGCGCGATCGCTCTCTTGGATGGATCCTCGATTTTCCCGATAGCAGTTACGACTTCCTGGAACACTTCGAGCGATTTTTTGTTCTCGCCCCACAGGTTCCTCGTCTCCACGCCCAGATCACTGATGGCACGCTTGTCCCCTGGAGCAAAGACCTTATCAACCGCTTTCATCAAAGTTCCCAGCTCCACACCTGTGTCTTTCGATACCATACGAAGACGATCAATGGTGTCTACTAGGAAATTATCCTTGGCTCCGAGTTCGGCGGTTGCCATCACAACCTTGGCCATCCCGTCCGCCACTGCAAATAGCTCAGCAGCGATAGCCTTGAACGCCATCACTGATGCTGTCCCAGCCACGGAAGCCATCGCCCTGACAAGCGCGACCATCGAGATACCAGCTCCGGCTGATGCGACGCCGGCCTCTGCGGTCGCGCCTGCAAGCAATCTTTGCGCTCCTACCGCCGCCGTAGTCTCACCGGTGATCATCTTCAGCCCGGTATATTCGGCCGTGGTGCGCGCTGCGTTCATGGCGGAATTGTAGGCTGCATTTTGCGCGGCCTCCGCGGCCACCGTGGCGGCTCGCGACGCCTCGATCCGATATATCCCCCAGGCCATGGACGCAATTTCAGCGAGCGATTTCAATGTTTCAATGTGCGATTTGACTGAATCGCTGAACCCCGTGATCGCGCCGTCTACGCGCTGAACAGTACCTATTGCATCATCCAGCTTGTCGTTGAAATTCCCAATCGCGGAATTGGCCCGCGAAACGTCAACGTCGATAGAGAGTTCAAGTGCGTTGTCAGCCATTTTGGGTTTTTTCTCGCTCGAATAACTCGGACTCTTCTTCTATAATCAGGAGTGCTTGGTATTCATCGGACGGGAGCCTGTCGTCGGAAATGGTAATTCCCAACTTCAACTTTCGCCTGAGAATCGAAGCGCGCGCCAAAAGTAGGCCGGCAGAAGAATGCTGCGCAGCGATAAGCTTGTCAACCGGGCAATGATCACACCGGCCGCCTTCGTCCGGAGCGTCTGGACACATCTTCGGGCCTCCACCCTCTCCACACAGAGAGTCGCGGCGAAGGCCCCAATGAACGAGGTATCGGAGAGATGGCTGCTCGGGCCACTCCCCGCTTAAAAATCTTCCGATTCCTCTGCCGCGATGGAGTCACTGGCGTCGATTACAGCCTTGAGCGCAGCCGATTTGTGGATGATGGGGATAGCGTTGGCATAACCGTCTACGCTCGCCATGAGACGCTGGTAGATTGGATCAGCGACCGCCAAGTTGATAGTGATCGACTGCTGCCCATAGGGCAGGTCGACCACATTGGCAAATGCACGCCGGAATTCCGCCTTGTCCGCTTCCATGGGCATCTTCAGGTGATGCGTCACTTTTCCGCCGGGAACGCGGATATCCACTGCGTATCCACCTGGCTCTTCCCTCACATCTGTGACCTTGGCGAGCGACAGCGTTTCGACGATCTTGGCGGCCTCGAATTTATCGATCTGGACCGCATCCTTATCGCCGGGGCGCAACGTCATCGCCAAATCGTAGTCCAGGTCTTCCATGGGCGTAACCGTCGTCGTGGACGTTTGCCGGCCCAATTGCTTAACGATCACCTTGCAGCGCTTCTGCCTGGCTGTCAACTCCTCATCGGAGGGGAAGCGCACGCGGACGGTCTTGATGCCGTCCGCTGTTTTGAAATTCACCGCGACAATGCGCGATGCGTCGAATACAACTACGTTGGGTTCCATGTTCTCCTCGGTACAAGTTACTGGCAAATTCCGTCAGCGGCGCATTTCGCGACCGCAGTTAAGATTCCGTTCGTGGCATCGTATTCCACCGTGCAGTCAACCTGGACGGTTGCGATCTGGTTTGACTCACTAATAGTCACCGCGCTGTACGAAATCTTCTGCCACACCAGCGATAGCGAGTTGTTGGCGTCAAAGGAAAGTCCGATCGTCGCCGTACCAGTCGTCTGCGCCTTCAGTGCTGCGTATTCCGGGGATGAGCTATCCAACCGCACAACGAACTTGAGGTGACCTGTTCGATTGCCGAACTCCAGACGGCCGCGCACCGCGCCAGTCGTCGCGTCGGAGCCCTGGAAGCCCGATCCGGGGAAGAATCCATCGGAATCGCGGATGTTGTTCTTCCAGCCCGTGTCCAAGCTCACGATATTCTTGTTCGTGACATAATCGGTGCCATTGATCGAAAGGGTCAATGATGCGGATGGCAGAAGATGCTCAACCGTCGCCGATGGCATCGAGATGCCGGTATCGGAATCGGTAACTTTCCCAGATCCGATCATATTGACCATGATCTTGCTGTTCGTTCGGCCCGGGCCGGATCCTACTGTAATCGTCCAATCCTCGACGGCCTGGCCGATCATCAAACGATCAACCACCACTCCGCCGCCGGGTCGGATTTGCTCCAGATATGAAAAATAAGGAAGCTCGGCGTCGTCTCCGGCCGAAGGCATCAACGGGGTGCAGGTGTAGATGAAGTTCGGGGTCGAGCCTGTCTTTACTACCTTTCCCAGCCCGAAGCACATCGCCCAAGCCGCCATCTCCGCGCTCAGATACTTTTCCAGCGATCCATTAGTGGACCATGCCGTCTTGAACGTGGTAGTCGCGAACTCGTGACCCTTGCCGTATTCATTGGCATCATCCTCGATCGCCAACTTCGGATCTGCCATCGAGGCATTGAGCTTGCGCATCGACCACATAACGCCGGCCGATTGAGCGGTGGCGATGTCGGCCTGCTTGCCCTTGCCGAAGCCGATAAGCACTTCCTGTAATCTAGTCGTTGACATTGTTTTCCGTAGCCTCCGTTGGGATTTTGGTGGTTGTTGCCGGCGGCGTGCGTGTCGTGGGCGCTTTGCCCTGTGACCATCCGGTTATCATCAGCTTTGTCAACGCATCGGGCGTTGCCTCTACTTCCTTCGGATCGCCAATACCGAAGGGGGGATACATCCAAACTTTCATTAGTCGTCTCCTATTTCTTGGAACGTGAGTGGGATCTCGAAATAGTCGAGGCCCTCGGCGTCGGTTTGACGCTGAATACTGGGGATATCCATCGCTTCGCAGGAAGCATGGATCTGCTCGTAGAGGAGTGTGTTCCCGTACCCGGTAGGAACGGTCTTGGTAATCAGGCGGAATACAGAAGCGTAGGCGTCTGTCGCGTTTCCAGCGCGCACGTACAGCGTGACTCTGTGCTGCCAAAAACTCATTCCGCCATTCCTGCCCGGTTGCGTTCCCATCCACACGGCCATGATGGAGGGCAATGGCATCTGGTGGATCGCGCGGTGCAGGCTGGAATTGTGCGGGAACTGATCCGAGTAAGCGAAGATAGAATCCTCTAGCTCGCCCATGGCCGTCACGAGACTGGGAATGGCCCGCAAGGCCGTCACCAAGTTGTTGACGATTTCAGATGGCTGTATCATATTGGTCTAGCGACTAGGAGCCTACCGTTATTGCCCAATGCTTCTCTTACCTTCCGGAACACTTCCATCCGATTGTTTGGGCTGAAAATGACCCATGGTTGGAGCTTTTGATTCATCCCAGCCTTGGTCCAATTCAAACCGCCATCAACGCTTGCAATCGCGGTGTTTTCAACAACTCGGCGCGGAATGAAGCTTTTCAGCATCTCACCTGTGAGGGTTAGATCTCGGAATGGATGGAGGCCATTCCTCTCTTTCGTTCGGGCATAATTGCTATACCCGCGCCTGATCATTCCGCTCTTTTTCCACGCGTTGGCTAATGGCTTTGCCGGACTATCATCAGGCCCGATGCCCGCCGTCACGCGCGATTTCACGGAGTCCACGCCGAATCCCATTATTTGCCGCATCGAATCGGTTGATAGTCGAATTTCTCCTACACGCAACCGTTGTCGAACGTCGATATTTACTAGGCTCGCCATTAGGATTTCCGTAAAACGAGATGCGCCGCGCCGATATCGTCAAGCTCCACACGGAACACAGTGTAATTCGTCGAGCCCACGGAAACCGTATCGCCATCGGAGGGGGTGAATCCCAAGTCCTCTGGGCGGAGCATCAGACGTGAATACGTTCCGGATCCGGCTGGAACATTTTCCAGCATGACGCCGGATGAAACTTGGCCCGTGATCGTAACGGCTTGAAACCCAGGCCGCGTATAGGAGAGCTGGGCCCCCATTATCGCGAGCAAGGCGTTGTCCATGTTTTGCCAGATATTCATGATGAAAAAATCCCCCGCCGACACTCGGCCGGCGGGGTTGAGGAGAGGAAAGGAGGATTAAGCGAAGGCCAGAATCTTGTACTTCTTAGATGCAGTGACGGTCACCACAACGTTTGCGCTGGTGTGCGAGCCTTCCGTAACGGTGAACACGCCGACAACTGAAGGGCTCGTGTCGGTTGGAACGATCAACACGGCCGAAGGCTTGACGCCCATGCCGTGGGCCACGGTTTCAGCCGAACCGGTGGCGGTTCGCTCCGCCGAAACGTAGGTCAGCGGTCCGCCTATCACCAGGCCGATTGCCACACGGCCGGTGGCGTCTCCGGTCAACGCGGCAGCGGCGAACGCTCCGATCGGGCGAGTCCCATTAGGGACCGCCGTTACGGTGAACCCGGAGTTGTCCCAGTACGCCGGATAACCAGCTACGGGAACACTTGAATCCTTTGCGATGTCAAATACGCCTCGACGCGTAATCTCAAGATCAGTGTCCGCGCTGGTCGCGGCATTGTTGGCGATTCCGAAGATGTTTCCAAGTAGAACCCCTTCGCCAGACAAGACGGTACGGGGCGCCGTGATAGTGATCGTGTTTCCAGACTGAATATAGTTTGTCATTTTGTCCTTAATCGAAGAGGTCCCTTGGCCTATACTGTTCCGTTGAGCCGCACTCGCGCCGTAGCATCGCCAGATGCCGCTGCGGCTACGACAACTCCAATCTTCGTGTTTCCGCTAGACGTCGCAGTGACGTTTTTAGCGCCGTTATCCCAGTAGATTAGATCGCCAACAGCGAGCGCTCCGGTCGCCTTCGCGAGATCCCACACGCCATCGACTTGGATCTCCAAGTCGGTAGCGCCGCTAGCTGCATCGTTGTTTGCAACGCCGAACAACGCGGTCCCAACCAATACTCCGGCGCCGCTAAGCACGGCAGCCGGAGCCGTGACAGTTAGTGAATGGCCGGATTGAATTCTTAATGCCATAGTGTTTTCTCCAGTTCTTATTCGCATACCGGGGCGGATCAGTAACCCGCCCCGCTGTTGAATTCCGCCGCTTCAGGCTATGCCGTGTTTTTCTGAAGGCCGCGGAAGTCCATCGCGCCTACGCCGAGTTCCAGGCGCGCTTTGATTTCCACGCCGTCAATCTCGAAGCCCTGCTTGGTTTCCACGTACACGCCCTGCTGGCCTTCCAGGTAGCAGTATTCAATCGTGGAGATCTGCGACGGATCGGCCGCCGTGTACCGTTGGTTGCACCAACCGAAGCAACCGCGTCAAGGCGTGGCTCCACGATCGGGATCATCGAGCGGACAAATTCCGGCACGTCGGAACTGGAAGCAGTCGCAGCCAGATTGATCGGATTCGTCAACTGAACAGCGATACCCTCAAGCGCGGTCGGGACCAGGAGGAACTTGGGGATCAAGTTCAGAATCGTACCCTTGGGTCCAGTCTGCTTGCGCAGCAATGAACGGGCCGTTGTGATGTTTGCCACCGCCGCCAGCCCATTGGTTGCGCTGAGGTTCTTGTGTGTCGCGTGGAACAGCGCTACCGTATCAGACATAGCCGCGTTCGCCGTGATCACAGCCCAAACGGTGTCGGATTCGAGATTCGCGGCAGCCTGGCCAAGGCCAGCAGGAACGCGAGTCAGGGCGCCGAGATCGTCATTGATGATGACGGCGCGCGAGATCGAAACAATCTCGCCGAACGTCTTGATTTTGTAGGTTTCTTTGTTGTCCGACAGTGCGCTGCGGTGAAACTCGCCAGCCTCATTGATGGGGCTGAGAGTTGGCACGTCAGAGAGCTGAGCGCGAGTGATCAACTTGAAATCGGCCGCAGTGGTCTGGGTGCAAAACGGCATGAACGTCTTCGGCGCGGCTTCATAAGCTTTGCGAAGGGATTTGTTGGCAACGTTGGCGAGAATGGCTGGGAAGTCGCTGGTGGTCATGCCAGATGCGTCAAAATACTGCGCAGCGCCATTGCGGCCTTGTAGCGCGACACGCGCAACCTCGTCACGGCTCATGCCGCGAGTCTTGACGCCAGCGGCGGTCAAACACTCACGTGCCATGTCGACCAGCGTAAGGCCTGCATATTCACGGCCAGCCGCTTGGTATGCGGCGTTGCGCGGCTGATGCCGGAACATTACCGCAGCTTCGAGCCCTTCGCGCAGCTTGTCGCGCGAGTCGGCGCCCATCGAAACGACCGGGCCCGGCGGGAATGGCGCGGTCGCGACGTAGGCGGAAGCCAGCTTTGCCAGGATGCGCTCACGAGCTACGTGGATGTCGACGCCTTCGCCGACAAGCACGGCTGCGAAATTCTCGTCCACATGGGCGGCGACACACGCCGAGCGGATGTCGCTCGCGCGGGTCCGTTCCGCCTGGACTGCACCGTCTCTGATGGCCGCCAGTTCAATTGCGGTAGGGGCCGCGGCTGGGATTACGTCTTCGGGCATAATTTGTTGCTCCTTTGTGATGATGGCCGCGGCCACCTCGGGTTTAACTACATTCGGGTTTGCCTGCTCTGTAACAGCAGACATGAAAGTCGTTTGCGCATCGGCCGGCACGGGTACGAGAGAGATCTCGAAAGGCTCCCAATCCGTAGCGGTGAACTCTTTGCGTAACTGCTTGTCGGGAGTAGTTTCCTTGCGGCTGTAGATCCACATCCCCGGGCTCAGGTTCTGAATGATTCCAGCGTTGACATCATTCCAGATGGGAGTTACATCCTCCCGCTTGGAAAACTGCAGCGTGGCCATACATTTATTGCCAGCAATCCACGCCTTGCGGACTACGCCCTTTTGGTTTTCTACGCCGTATGCGCTATGGGAATCCAAGACCGGCGCTCCATTGTTGAGGCGGTCCAGGCGGCAACCCTTGGGGTCCAGGATGAGATCGTACTCATCGCCTGTCTGCCAGTCCCTACGCGGGACTTTCGCGCCGGTGTACCATGTGCAATCGACAGTGCGCGCGCCTTCATCTGTCGACGCCGGAGTGAAAGTCGACGCAACGGCGAACCGCTCGGTAATCAGCGGATCGCCAGTCACCCCAGGATCCACGCCAACAGCGGCTGCGGCCTGCTCGGCTGGGATATCGGCGATCGGTGGAATCTCGACCGGAATGATCTGCTCTTCTATTTGCATGAATCGTTGTTTCCTTATGAGCGATAGATTCGCGCGTTGGGGTTGCGCTGGATAGTGCTGAACGTCTCGCTTTCTTGTGTTTGCGCTGCGGCCTTAACTGGCGGCTTTTTAGTGGCCGGCGCCGCCGCTACCGGGACTACTTCCCCGGTTGCGGACGGCTGCTCTGCGCCCTTGTCTGTCGTGTTTCGCGGATCGCAATCGAGCACAAGTTCAAGCTCATCCAGAAGGTCATTGGTCGCTTTGATCTGACGTAACTGTGTGTCCGGATCGAAGCCCTCTTCTGCGATAGCCGTGGGTAGCGTCGAGATGCCCATCCGGATCTTTTTGAGCGTGGCCATCGCATCTTTCAGCGGATCCACGGATTCAAACTTTGGCGCGGTCCACTGTACGCCGTAGATTCCGTCGATCGATGGAATCTTGCCCTGGAAGATCAGCACGTCAATGAACCGGCGCCACGCGGGGCGGCAAAACATCGGGATTAAAGTCAGCCAGCGGAACGCGTCGATCGACGTCCGGAAGCCCAACATGCCAGCCCGGAAGGATGAATAGTTGACGTTCGAGAGATCACCCGAAAGTAGCTCATAGGGCATGCCAATGCCGGCGCCGATGGCCTGCAGTTCTACCGTGTTGTACTCGCGGTATCCGCCGCTTGCTCCTGGCGTGTTAAATTGGATTCCCTCGCCCGGCTTCAGGTATTCGATCATGCCTGGGCGCATAGACTCAAGGGTATCGCCGGTTGCCGAATTAACGGACCTGGGGCCAAGTGGAGCGCCGCCTGGGCCCTCCGGCCTCGTGACAATGGCGGTCAAACACGCTTCCGTTTTCTTGCGCAATCGTTCGGCGTCGCGGTAATCGTCCAGATCGCGCATCGCCAACATTACTGGAGCGAGCCATGGTGCACCGCGAAGCTGGCCTGGGCGCAACACGCTGTACGTGTGCATCACATCTGCGGCTGGAACCGGTTGGCTCAGGATTCCACCGCGCGGATTCAGCATATAGGATCCGCCGGGGTGGTAGTTATACAGCCAGTAGGCCTCACGCTGCCCCAGCACGTTTTGCTGGATACCCTGAATGACGTAACTGGATTCGTTCGCAAATGTTCGCGAAGAGTCTAGGAAATCGCCCTCAAGGATCTGAAGCTGAAGCGGGATGCGAAACCCGTCCGTCTTGAAGCGCGGCCGGAAACGGACAATCCCGTCCCCGCTTTCCGCCGTGGTGCGAGTCATCAGCGCTTGCATCCCGTAGAAGTCGAGCTGTCCTCCGGGATCGCAATTCTCTGCGAAGTATGGCCACTCGGAATCAATGATCTTATCGATCTTCGGGTTGCCAGTTTTCGCCTGCGGCAGTATTCCGGTGCCAACAGTATGCCCAACCAGCTCATTCAGCGCCTTGGCCGCGTATGGGTTATTACGCACCAGCTCGCGCGAGCGATTCCGTAGCATCCCCAAGCTGGCGCCGATCTCGGTATTGGCATCGCCACCCGCCGTAACCCATCCGCCCGTGCGACGCCCGGCCTTCGCCCCATCGTAAGAGAAGTTCTCGGCCGCCTGGCGGAAGCGAGCCCGGCGGAATGCCGTTTCGGGCGCGAAGTAGCTTATTGCTTTGTCTAAGAGATTCATTGATTAATCACGCGAGTGCATCGCGAGCGTGGATGACGATGTAACCTTATTTGCCGCAATTGCGATCTGGCTATTCAGGTCGGCGAGCGCGGATCGCATGTCGGCGATCGATGCGTACTCTACTTCGCGGTCGCCGTATTTGGCGACGCGCGTACCGCTGAAAATGGCGCGCTGTAGCGTGTCGCGCAGGGATTGTAGTTCGTCGGGTTGAATCATTTATTTGAACCAGCCTCTATCTGCGCCCCAGTAGTTATCGGATCTTTTTCCACTCGCTGGGATACTCTCAACCTTCGGCCTGATTGACGCCGCCAAAGATTCGGCCAACACGTCCCAATCCTCATCCGAGAATCGATCTACGCCGCACATGTTCGCGACCGCCAAGCTATAGGCCGCAATGTCGAGCACTTCGTTACGGCCGTCTTTTTCCCAGACCGGCTTGCTGTTTCGAATCAGCCGCTTTTCAGAGCAAAGCTGCTGAAAGTAAGTCGGCTCGTAACTTGGAAAGTGCCACCAACCGAAAGGCAGCGTACCCGCCTCGATGTGTTCGGGGATCGTCTTGGTTATATCAGGCAACTGCCGCCTGATCATGTCGTAAACATGCTGCTTGGCTGCTGCAGCGCCAACAGTGACGATCACTAGGCCGTCGCGCTTGCGTGCGCTATCGACAGGCGAATACGTCTCGATGATCTTGGTCCAACTGTGGCCGCCCTTGATTGGGATGACAGTACGGACATCATAGACCTTCGCGCCCGCCGGGCCGTATGCCGGCTGAATGAACTTATTGCAAAAATCGTAGACCAGCTTCGCGTGAAATCCGGTGTCAACCGCGCAGGCTGTAATCGGAAGCGTTCCGCCGCCGGCGCATGGCCAATCCTGGCGAATTAGCGCCTCGAATCGATCCCATGTTTCCGTGTCTTTCGTATCGCCATCAATGACGGCGTAGAATACTGACCAGCATTCACGCCCGCGCCCCCAGGCCTTGATCTCAAACTCGATTCGATCCGCCTGCACATCGGCCGCACCGGTGAGCAGCAAGCCGCCAGCCGGCACAACGCCGATTTCGTAATCTTCTTTACGGTTGCTGATAGCCTGCCAGTCTGGCGTAATTCCCTTTTCGATCCAAACCTCTGCCAGCTTCTGATTAAGGATGGCCTTCAATTCGGATGGCGAGCTTTGCGCGCTCTGCCAGTCCGCCGCGAACGTGGCCCACGAGTACCAACCAATGGGCGAATACATCGAATTCAGGTGGAAGCTCGCATACGGCGCCCGCTCCATCTTCCGGATGATCCCACTCACCGCCGCGACATCTTCAAACCCTTGATCGAGGATGCGTTCCTCGCTGACGGAAGCCACCCACACGCCGCGGCCTAAAAGCTGCGTCTTGTATCGCTCGCCGAACCGCTGCTCGCACTTAATGCATTCGTATTCGACTGGCCCGTCTTTGTAGTGCAGGCGGTGGAAGATCAGTCGCTGGTAATGACCGCATATCGGGCAGGGGACAAAAAAGTAACGCTGATCGCCTTTGACAAACTCGCCGTAAATCTTCGATGGCTGCCTGGTGGGCGTCGAAATCTTGTAATGCTTGCCGCGCGGGAAGTTGGTAAAGCGTCCATCCAATAGGACTAAAACGCTACCCTCACCTTCCGGATCATTCTCGAAACCATCGACCTCATCGCTCAGCAGGTTAGCCGCCGGCGTCGATCGCAGTTTTTTGGCCGAAGATGACCACGCTATTTTGATCGTGGCGGCCGATCCGGCGATGCGCTTCAGGTAGACGGTGTTGCTCGACCCGCGCCCCTTTACGTCCAGCAGCTTCGACTTGAGACACGGCGTTTCCCCGATCAACTGCGTAAGGCGCTGCGTTGACCATTCCTTGGCAACGCCTTCGCTCGGGAGCGTGATAATCGTTGGCGCCGGGTTCTGATCGGCGATGTATCCTATCCAGTTCAGCCCGGCCGTAGTTCCGCCCACCTGGACACCCTTGATGAACGCGATGTGGCGCGCGGGGTGCGAAGGGCTCAAGCAGTCCATTACCTGCTTCAGATAAGGAGTGCGAGCTGTGCGGTACGGCCCGGGCTCTGGCGAATCAACCCCAAGGTGACGATTCGCGTCTGACCATTCCGAAAGGGATAGGTTCGAAGGCGGTTGCCACGCCCGCCGCGCTGCCGCGTTTACTACGTCTGTTGCTGTTGGCATTATTGATCAACGGATGCGCGCTCACTCATGAAGCGCCTGATGTACTTTTCAAGCGCAGCGCTGAGGACGCGATCGTCAACGTCAACCTCGGCCGCCATCTCAGCAACTACCCGCGCCGGCCAATTCAAAATCGCTTCGCTATCCGCTCGGAACCGCGCCTCGATTGCACGCCCGGTTTCAGCGGCGTCGATCAACTCGCCCAGCTCCTTCTTCCACTGGAGCTTTTCTCTCTCCAGGCGCAGCCACTCACGGAATCGCTGGGCCTCTGCGCGTGTCTTTCCTTCTGGAACTTCGCCCTGTCCAGCCGATGCTGCGGCCGTAGCCTTTCGGTCAGGCTTCCCGCCGCGCGTTGAGTCTGCGTATCGGTTCCACTTTTGGCGTACCGCGTTGCCGTCTACCGTTCCATCCGCCGCGATTGGCTCACCGATTCGATTGATCCGCTTTATCGCTGCCTGCCGGCTGATTTGTTCTTCAGCAGCGTAGGCGTTGATTTTCAGTCGCATGGCTATGGGGTTGCGACATTGGACTCCAAGGCGGCCAACATTTCAGCAGCTATGACGAACTTTGCCGTAGATTGGAATCCATTGTTTAGGAGCCAGGATTCTTTTTCAGATCGCGAATCGAATGCCACCATCAAAAAATAGTCGGCGTCTTCCGCTTCGTCGGCCGCGACGGTGCGGTTCGATTCTTTCTTGCGGTCTTTAATGGCCTTAATCTCCGCCGTTACGTCTTCAGCGGACTTGGCTTCCTTCTCAAATGCACTTTCGAATCCCTCAAACCCACCAAACTCTAATTCGATGTCGGCGAAGGTGAATCCGATATCGTCGAGCGAGATCCCCTCGCCGATGATCGCAGCGAGCCCGTCACGGTCGAAGTGCCCCTGCGCGCTCTGGTTATTCAGCCAGACGTTGAGCGCCTTCTCCGCCTTGTCGTCGAGGTCGACCACCGAAACCGTGATCTCGTAATCTTTGACGTGCGCGGGATAGCGCATCTTCTCATCCGTTACAGAGAGCCGTTGGTGGCCACTGACGAGGATACCCGAAGCCTTATTCCAGACCAACGTTTCCACGAGCCCGAACTTGCCCAGACTCTTCTTGAGCTGGCCGCGTGAGTAATCAGAGATCGCACGCGGGTTGTAACCCGCCAGTTTGATCTGAGAACGCATGATCGCCTGTACCGGCGCCTGCTCTGCGCGTAAGTTTACGGGCGGCGCGCTCTGTTTTTTCGTTGGCTTCAATTTGGGGTGCTCTGTCTGCCTGTCGGGCGGCCAAGGGAAACACTTTCAAGATCCGCCTGAGGTCATCTGGCCATTCGGCTCGAAGCCACGCCAGGCACGCCGGCGAAAGGTCGATGCCGCCGGAGCGCTTTCCGTCGATTCCAGGAATCGGGATCCGCCTACGCGCCAGGTACTGCTTGACGACGGTGTTATTCCACTCCGCTATCGGAGTGAAGCACTTACGCTCCGGATTAATGCCATCCGGCCAGCTCTTGGAGAGGAAACCGCGACGCTGCAGCGAATCGATCTTCTTGTAGCCGTACCCGATCCATTCAAGGCCGCTGTCTTCGCGCGCCTTCGCCTCGATGTCAGTAATGGATAACTTCTCGCATCGCGGGTCTGGAGACAACCGAAACACGCCGACCCGTAAAAAGTAACTAAGATTCCAATGCGGATACTCGCGAACCGTGATGCCCCAGCGCTTCCGGGCGAAGTCCGTCCAATGCGCAGTGTAATCAAGGCCCGGCAGGAAGTACATG
Source organism: uncultured Acidobacteriia bacterium (assembly GCA_903881085.1). Lineage (GTDB taxonomy): Bacteria > Acidobacteriota > Terriglobia > Bryobacterales > Bryobacteraceae > CAIRSA01. The sequence continues at coordinate 2,049 of CAIRSA010000519.1, read as the reverse complement.
AAGAACGCATCAACGCGTCGACCTGCGCGGCAACAGATGTCTATGGTGGCTAGACTATCCTTTCCGCCGCTATATGCTACAAGGAGCGCCGGAACGTCTGGAAGATTGGCCATTTACTATTCGCCGGCCATGTCTCGCCAGGATCTCTCAACGCGAGCCCATGCCCTCAGGTCGACCTTCCCACGCCGCAGGCCATCAACATAATCGTTGTATCGAGCTGCGAAACCGTTGAGTTGATCCATGTCGGTAGGCACTCGCGATGCTGTGCGGGAGGATGCAATCGGAGCGGCCAGCAGGCACAAGATAAACCCAATCTGGATCGCTCGAATCATTAACCACTCCCGCCTTTCCCCGATGCGCTCGGACGCGACGCTCCATGCCCGGTGAATGCCTTCACTAGCGCCTTGATTAACCTCTTGGTCTTCGTGTGGCCGGGAATTGGCGCAAGCACGCGATTCACCCACGTACTCGCCGCTGATCGTTTTGCCATGTAATGGGTTCCTTGCCTTAGGTGGTTGCGGAGCCGGCTATCGCCGCTAACTTTAAGTGCTCGATGTGAGCGTTGGCGTGCCGGCTCCGCAATGTCGCGCTTTCGTTGCGGGTGGTATTTCGTGGAGTGCACTCATATTCGAATTGGCTGAAGTCCCAAGCCGGAACGATCATTTCTGGTTCTCGATCCGGGAAGAGATCCTCTTGGGACTCGACCGTAACCGACCGTAACCGAGACCGCATCCTACCTTCGGCTCGGTTAAGCTCTGAGAGTGTCATTTGTTTTCAACTATTTCGAACTGGAGCCCTTGGAGCGATTCGAACGCCCAACCCGCTAATTACAAATAAGCCGCTCTACCGTTGGAGCTACAAGGGCGAACTTTCTAGGAAAGAAATCTCGCGATGTTGCCAATCATTGGGAGCGCGCGAAGTTCCTCGATAGTCGCAACACGACCCTCATTAACGGCCTCATCGTAACCAGCCGCCTCGCACCGCTTCGAGCGCGGTGCACATGCCAACGCGCCAAAATGAGCAGCGTGGACAATCTCCAAGCGCTTGCCACTCCAGCGAGCCTTTCCCTGAGTGACCATACGCTCCGCATTGCGCGGCGTGCAGAATCTACCGCCGATGGGGTTTGCAATTTCGATTTTCATTGATTGGAGACTTTTCGGGCGGGTGGCCCCAGGTGGGAGTTGGCACTGTGCCAACGGTACTACTCGGATCTTGCCTCGATCCTGATAGCATGATAGCTTGTCGTGATAGCAATGTCAAGCCTTGACTTCAGAGTGTCGCATTTTTTTGTGAAATCACAGCGAAAGATAGCTTGATCGCTTCCTTGCGTTGTCAAGCTATCAATGTTCTTTGCTATCAACGAACTGGAGCGACCAAATGGGGTAGAATTTGAAAATCGTGCGATAATAAGGCGTTCCGTTCGGTGAAAAGTAACAGTGCCATCGCGGTTCGAAAATCTGTTCTCACCTCTGTTCTTATATCTCGCGCCCCCGGCGCACCTTCCCGTGATCGCTCATCGCGCCCCGGCCGGCCTTAGGCCCAGGCTAACCAATCTGCTCACCGTAACCGACAAATCCGCTTTCCGCCCCCGATTGATGCACATCTTCACCAATGCGCCCCCTTGCGCTACCATTTCCCACACAATATCTGAAATTTTATATTAAGAATTGAATATCCGTAACCAAAAATCTTAAATTCAAACTTTCTGAGGAAGTGCCACAAATCTACCCCCACGGGAAAAGGGCTGGGGAGGACCCAAAATCACGCCAATGGCCAAAGTATGGCCATTGAATTGCATCGCGAGCGCGTGTTTCCTATTGACCGATCAATCCGGATTAAACCGCGTGACTGGAGCAGGCCGCGTGACTGGAGCAGGCCGCGTGACTGGAGCAGGCCGCGTGACTGGAGCAGGCCGCGTGACTGGCTGGAGCCGCGTGACTGGAGCAGGCCGCGTGACTGGAGCAGGCCGCGTGACTGGAGCAGGCCGCGTGACTGGAGCAGGCCGCGTGACTGGAGCAGGCCGCGTGACTGGAGCAGGCCGCGTGACTG
>CAIRSA010000518.1 GCA_903881085.1 uncultured Acidobacteriia bacterium | reverse complement strand
GGGCAGGTTGGCAACCCAATGTCGCTTACATTGACTAGAACGACGCGTCGCATTTGGGGTCTGACACCTTTTTTCGGCCGTTTTTGCCGAAAATGGGCTGTCTGACCCCAATTGCCCTCCACCGCAATGCCACAATGAATCGCTCACCAGATCGGAAGCTCGCCTCATAAACGCAATGTAAGCGACATTGGGTTGGCAACCTGCGGCCGAGTGGCACTCGGCCTTCTGCTTCCCTCCGGCGGAATCCTACGCCTGAGGCAAAGGGTAAAGCTGCAGCTCTTTCATTGGAAAGTCTTTAATGTTGTCGGTCATGAGAATCAACCCATTGTGGATGGCTACCGCTCCGATGAGCGTGTCCGTCAACGAAAGAGTCTTTCCCTTTTTTCCATAATCACGCTTGAGAAATCCTCCCAATTCAGCAACGGCATAAATAATTGGGAAATACTCCAAGCTGCGCATCAGAATTGCCGTTTGCGCCTCTTCTTTAGGCTTGATTCCGGCGTAGACTTCGGAAACATTGATCGGGCAGCAGGCAAGCGTATGACCAGCGGCAACGAGCGACCGCAAGAACAAGCGGCGATTCTTCTTTTCGTTGATGACGTCGATCAGAACGCATGTGTCGAGTAAGTAGACTGCCATATCATCGGGCTGTTACTTTCTTAAAACGAGCCTCATTCTCCTGGCGCAGGTTGCGAACCCATTCTGCGGCGCCTTGTTTCAACTCGGGATGATCTTTGTCCTTCCAAGCGCCAGCCACCGCATCGAGAGCTGCAAGTTGGCGGCGACGCACCAGCTCACGTTCCGCCGCCTGACTGATAAAGCTACTGCGTTGACGGATTCCTACCACTGCATCGATCTCTTTGACCAGTTCTTCAGAAAGAACGACGTGAGTACGCTTAGTGTTCATGATCGTTGGGGAACCACACGATTGATCCCACTCCTATGTTAACAAGTTGTGTGCTTTCCCTCAAACCTTAGGCAACTCATACCCCACACGCCGCACGCGGGTCACCATCTTCTGCGCCTCCGCATCGTGAGGAAACCGCTCCTTCTTCGGATCCCACGCCAACTTCCGATTCAGTTGCCGGGTAATATTAGCCAGATGCGCAAGCGTGATGCTGCGATGCCCAATCTCCACATCGGCCACCGGCTTCTGACGCGACTTCACGCAATCCAACCAGTTCTGCATGTGATACCGCGCCTGCCACAGCGCCCGTTCATCGCGCCACTTATCGATATCTTCAGCCGCCGGCAAGTTAGTAATCATCCCCACCGGGTCTGTCTTGAAGTTATTCCGTACAATCTCAATCGTGCCCTTTTCGCCAGTGATCCTCCCGCCCGCGTGCAACCCACTCTTCGGCGATTGATCCAACTGCACGGTGACCCCGTTCGCATACTTCCACGCAACCGAGCCATCCGCGCCCAACGGCCAGATCTCCACCGGTCCCGTGCCATCCATGCCCAGCGCCCACTGCAATTGGTCCAAGCCATGCGCGCCCCAGTTGGTTATCTCGCCGCCCGCATAGTCCCGCCACCCCATCCACCCGGTGTGCAGCTTCTTATTGTAGGGGTGCGTCGGGGCCTGGCCTTGCCACACATCCCAATTCAGCGACGCGGGGATCGGCTCTTCCGGCAATCCGCTGTACTTTTCCGAGCTGGTGTAATTCACGCCCTGCACCATCGTGATCTTGCCCAGCCCGCCGTTGCGCACAAACTCGCACGCGATGCGGTTCATCTCCATCGAGCGCTGCTGGCTGCCCACCTGAAACACGCGCTTGTATTTGCGCGCAGCCTTCACCAGCGCCCGTCCCTCCGCGATATAAAGGGTCAGCGGCTTCTCCGCGTAGATGTCTTTACCCGCCTGGCAGGCGTGTATACAAGGGATCGCGCGCGTGTGATCGGTAGTGCCGACAATTACCGCGTCCACGTCTTTGTTATCCAGGATGCGCCGGTAATCGCCGTGAATCAGCCACTTCGCTTTACGCTTCGTCGCCGCGTCCTCGCAGCGCTTCACAAAGCAATCCGCGACGGTGATGATTCGTCCGCCTTCGGGTAACTGATCAATGAGCAGGCCGCTGCGGTTGCCCACCCCGATCACTCCAATGTTGATGCGGTCATTCGCCCCGAAAACGGACTGCGGAATAAACAACGGCGCAACGGCCGCCTGAAGAAAACCTCTGCGTGTGGTTGACATGGCGATTTCAGCATATCAAGATCAGCGCGAGTGCGATTCCCCGGCTAAAATAGGGGTGGGGTGGGCGATTCGCCTGCCCTAACTAATTCAAAATTACCTCACCCTAAACAACGCGGCCTCCCAATGATTCGAGGAGCATCTTGTTCTCAGCACAAGTACGATGGAGCGTCGGCTTGCACGGCCCAATGTAGTAGCATGATCATGATGTTGATTCATCTTCTTATCGCACTAGCAAGCGCCCAAGCCTCCGCCCAGACCCCGCCCGTCTTCGCCAAGAACTGCGGCGGTTGCCACGGCGACGAAGGCCGCGGCGGCTCCAAAGGACCCACCCTCGCCGCCAACCAGCGTGTAGCCCAGCAGTCCGTCGAGCAACTGGCCGCCTACATCCAAAACGGCAACGTCGCTGCCGGCATGCCTGCGTTCGCCGATCTGCCACCCGCCGACCGCACCGCCCTCGCCCGCTACGTCCGCCGCCTGAATACCGACCTGATTCTGCGCCCCGCCCCGCCACCCGATCTCGCCAGGAAAACCACCTTCGGCCCTCCTCAACCCGGCGACTGGCTCAACTACGACGGTAACTACTCCGGCAATCGCTACAGCCTGCTGAAACAGATCACCACCCGCAACGTCTCCGCGCTGAAATTGAAGTGGGTCTTTCCCATTCAATATTTCGGCCTGGAAACCACCCCAGTCGCCGGCGATGGAGCGGTCTACGTTACCGGCCCCAACCAGGTCTTCGCCCTTGACGCACTAACAGGCGCTGAAATCTGGCATTACTCCCGCCCTCAAACCCCGGGAATGGTTGGCGACGCCAAACTCGGCACCAACCGCGGTGTGTCCATCCTTGGCAATAAGGTCTTCTTCGAAACCGACAACGCCCACCTGCTCGCCTTGGATCGCGCCGATGGACATGTCATCTGGGACATCTCCCTGCCAGAAGATCGAAAAGGCAAATACTACGGCGGCACCATGCCCCCGCTCATCGTAGAAAACATGGTGATCGCAGGCGTCGCCGGAGCCGATGAAGGTATACGCGGCTTCGTCGCCGCCTATAATCCAGACAACGGCGCGTTAATCTGGCGTCACTGGACTGTGCCCCAGAAAGGCGAGCCCGGCATCGAGACCTGGAAAGGTCCGGAACCGGTGACCGGCGGCGGTTCCACCTGGCTCACCGGCTCCTACGATCCCTCTACCCAAACGCTCTACTGGGCCACCGGCAACCCCTGGCCAGACATCGACGACCGTGACCGCCCAGGCGACAATCTCTACACGGATTGCGTCCTCGCCCTCGACGTCAAAACCGGCGCGCTCAAGTGGCACTACCAATTCACTCCACATGACGTGCGAGACCGCGACGCCACGGAGCCCAATGTATTGGTCGACACCGTATACCGAGGCAAGCCATCCAAACTTCTGTTGCACGCCGACCGCAACGGTTTCTTCTACGTCCTGGACCGCACCAACGGCAAGGTCCTGCTCGCCAAGCCTTTCCTGCGCCAGGTCGATTGGGCCTCCTCCATCGGCCCCGATGGCAGGCCCGTAGTCGTAGACCCCAAAGGTTGCCCCGCCGACGCTGCCAATTGGGATGCGACAGCTTACTCACCCGAAACCCGCCTGTATTATCTGATGGCGAAAGAAGAGTGCGGCCGCCCCAGCCAGCGTTTCCTCCGCGCCCTGAACATCGAAACCGGCGAGATCGTATGGGAGGTCCCGCAATTTGGCCCCGCGCCAAACAAGATCTGGACCGGCGTGCTCGCCACCGCCGGCGGCATGCTCTTCTACGGCCAACCCCATGGTGGCTTTGCGGCCGTGGATCAGAAGACCGGCAAGCAGTTGTGGCGCTTCCCCACCAACGTCCGCATGAAAGCCCCACCCATGACATTTTCATTCGGTGGCAACCAGTATGTGGTGATCGCCGCCGGCCCAAACATCCTCTGCTTCGGACTGTGATCCGCACCGCCAGCAAGACCGCCATCGGGCCACAATGATTGTGTTACCATTTGTTGCACGTTATGGCGTTTGAAGCCGGTACGCAACTCGGCTCCTATGAGATCATCGCCCCTCTGGGCGCCGGTGGCATGGGCGTGGTGTACAAAGCGCTCGACAAGCGGCTCAACCGCCCCGTCGCGCTAAAATTCCTGCCACACGACGCCAACGTCAACCAGCGCGACAACGACCGCCTGCTGAAAGAAGCGCGCGCCGCTTCGGCGCTCGACCACCCCAATATCGGCACCATTCACGGCATCGAACAGACTCCCGACGGCCATCTGTTTATCGTCATGGCCTTCTACGACGGCGAGACCCTCCAGCGCAAGATCCGTCGCGGAGCGCTGCCCTACGATATTGCTCTCGATTACGCAATTCAAATGGCGCAGGGGCTTGCCGCGGCGCATGAAAAAGGCATCGTTCACCGCGATATAAAACCCGGCAACGTAATAGTCACTAGCGAAGGTGCGGTCAAGGTGCTCGACTTCGGCCTGGCCCTGGTTTCGAGCCTGAGCAGCCGGACGCAATCCGAATCCATCAGTGGAACGGCGCAGTATATGTCACCCGAGCAGGCGCTAGGCGAAAAGCTCGACACCCGCAGCGACATCTTCTCATTCGGCCTTGTGCTTAATGAGATGTTGACCGGCAAACAGACCTTCCAGGGCGAGAACATCCCCGCCGTCCTCTTTGCCATTGTCAGCAAACCGCCCGATGGAGTAGCGCTGGCGCCTCCCGAACTGCAACCGCTGATCTATCGCGCCTTGGCTAAGGATCCGGCAAAGCGCTATCAATCGATGAACGATGTGTTGGCCGAATTGAGGCCGCTCAAAGTGGTGCCCAACACAATTACACGTTCCACCAATAATCGCGCGCTTCAGGCGCTTGTGGCAGGCGCCTCAGGCAGCGCTGTCTTACCACGCCCAGCCTCTTGGAATCGGCATATTGGCATCGGCGCCCTGGGCGTCGCAGGCTTGGCCGGACTGCTGTTATCCATCCCCGCATCGCGCGAATACCTGCTGAATCTTGGGTCGCCGCCCCCGGCCCATATCGCCGTGCTTCCCATCGCCACGGTTGGCAAGCAGCAAGTGGAAGATGCACTTGCCGACGGCCTTCTTGAATCGCTCACCGGGCGCCTGTCGAATCTCGAAAGTGCGAATGGCTCTCTGTGGATTGTTCCTGCCAGTGAAATGCGCCGCCGGAAAATCAACGATGCCACTGCTGCGCGCCGCGAATTCGGCGCCAACATCGTCATCAGCGGCTCGCTCGAAAAAGACGGGAAGACAGTCCGCCTCATGCTCAACATTATTGACGCGGTCAACATCCGCCAGTTGGGCGCGGCCATTGTGGAAGACCCGGGCGGTGACCTGATTGCGCTGCAGGACATGTCCGTCGCCCGCCTGGCCAAACTGCTTCGCGTTACCGTGCGGGCCAGCGGCTCCAACCGTGCGGACAGAACCAGCACGCCAGCAGCATATGAAACCTATCTCAAAGGAGTCGGCTTCCTTCGCCGTTACGACAAGCCCGGCAATCTCGATGCGGCCATCGCAGCTTTTGAGCAGGCGATGGCCGCTGACACCAAAGACGCGCTGGCGCTGGCCGGCCTGGGCGAAGCCTATTGGACCAAATACACATTTGATAAGGACAATCGCTGGGTCGAATTGGCTGCCCGCTATTGCCGCCAAGCCACTGTGCTCGATGACAAGCTTGCGCCTGTACACATTACGCTGGGGCGTATCCACGATCTGGGCGGCAAGCCCGAACTGGCTCTACGCGAGTTTCAGCAAGCTCTTGATATCGATAGCCGCAACGCCGAAGCCTATGTGGCGCAAGCGTTGACCTATGAACACATGGGCCGTGTGAAGGAAGCAGAGGCCGACTTGCAGCGCGCTGCTGCCTTGCGGCCCGATTACTGGGACGGCTACAACAAACTGGGCACATTTTATCTACGTCAGCGCCGCTATGCCGAGGCACTGGCCACCATGCAGCACGCAATCGCACTGACCCCGGACAACAGTACCGCGTATATAAATCTTGGCGTAATCTATTACCGCATGGGGAAACAGGTCGAAGCTGCCGAGGCATACCGCAAGTCAATTACCTTGAGTCCGAACTACGGCGCCTATGCCAACCTGGCGAATATTTACAGCGAAAAAAAGGACTGGGCCGCCGCGGCAGAGGCGCAGGAAAAGGCATTGCAACTGAACGGAAACGACTTCCGGGTGTGGCTCAATCTGGCGCAAAACTACAAGTATCTGGGCAATCTTGCGAAAACACGCGCTGCCTACGAAAAAGCGCAGATACTGGCGGAGCGAAACGCGAAATTGAATCCGCGCGACAGCGATGCACAGTCAGGACTGGCGATCATATACCTCAATCTGGGCCAACTCGAAAAAGCGCGTGACGCCGAAAGAACTGCGATTGCGCTGTCACCCAATGACCCTGCCGTATTGATGCGCGCAGCCATCACCTTTGAGAACATTGGCGATCGCAGCGAAGCCATGCGGCTGGCCCGGAAATATCTGGAACTCGGCGGCGCTTTAGACACTCTGAAACGCAGCGGCGATGGGGCAAAGATTCTTGCCGATCCCCGCTTCAAGATGCCCGACCGTTAGTGCGACTTTACACCCAAACAAAGGAGACAACCGACCATGGCCGACATACACATTTTCTTCCTCGCGGATGGAACACCCCAATTCATCCCCAAGGATGGCTTCACAGTGGGGGCCGACTCCGTCGCCGTCACATTCAGTACCACCCATGATTGCCTGCTCAGCTTTCAGGATCAACACCCCAACTTGGGCTCGTCATTCATCGCAACGAGCGCCGATCTGGACGTTCAGAATCCCGGTTACCCGGTTGCGCTCGTATTGCCTCAGGCCGTTGGCCAGGTCTGTCACATGACCGTCAAGCAGGACAACGGTCTAACCAATGCACCAGGCGCAGCCTACCCCATTCGCATCGTGGCGCATGTGTTGGCTCCGATCCATGGGGCAGACGTTACACTCACCGAAGTGGATGGCACGATTACTTGGACTCCCCCCAGCCCGCTCCATGTGAAAAGCAATGCCTCCGCGGTGACTTTCACAGTTTCGAAGAACTGTCACTTTTCCATTCAGAACACAAACCCCGGCAAGCCGGTTTTCATTGCAAGCCAAGTGGCAATGAAGGGGGACGCCAAACTGATTTACCCCATCGGGCTGGTTTTGCCTTTGGGGAACAATAACTGTAAGATTTCCGCCAGGATAGCCAACGAGCCTGAAGAGAATGATCCACCGCCATTTGATATCATCATCGGCGATGGCGCGGATCATCCCAGGCATCACCACCATAAAGCAAAATAGCGATGCTTATTTCGGGACCGGCCAATCGCCGGTCCTACCCTCAAAACATTGAGCATCCAGGGGGTAGGACAGGCGATTCGCCTGTCCAAATTCTAAATTAATCTCGCCCCCACTGCCGCGGCTTCCCAATGCCTCGAACCGTGACGGACAACCGGAGTGGCTTGTTATCCGCGATTCGTTACTGCTGACGGCTTCCACAGGCGAATCGACTCCGGGCGGATCGGCGCTGTAGACTTGTGAATGTCATGACCAACGAACGTTACTGGGGATACTGCGGCGATGACTCCGCAGACGGCAATCAATTCATCATGTTCGCCAATTGGAACAAGAGTTCCAGCATTCGCCGTTTCGACGCGGAAACAGGCCTCGCGCTGGGTAGGGAAGCAGGCAGCCATCCGGATTTCCGTGAGGCCTTTCGCTCCCTGTATATGAAGTGCGCGGAAGTCGAGCCGCCTTACAACGTCAACATGGAAGGACGCTGCCGTCTCGCATTGCCGGACGACATCTTTCAATCGCTAAAATCTCAAATCAAGGGCGGCAAGCGCACTCGCGCGGAAATAGGTGAACCCAAACCCGCGGGTAGTAAGTCGATCCTGGCCGGCGTCGACGCCATCATCGACCATGCATTGGGAGTTACGCACATCGGCTCCGCACCTCACCATATTCACAAGACGAGTTGTGCCCTGCTTTCGCAAACACCTGTTCGATTCGATGGTTATGAGCTCATACGCGCTATCTTTTCCCGGATTGAGTCGAACTGGGATAACTCCAAGTGCCGCAGTAACGCGATCTGGCGCTGGACAGCGATGCTTGATATCGCCGAGAAGAACGAGAGCATCGAGAAGACCCTGGAGAAAGCCATCGTCCGGAACTGTCCCGAATGGGTCAATCAGATTCCCACGGCCGCGGGCCTGCAGCGCGGATATGAGGAAAAGCACCGTAATATCGATCTGGCTCGAAAGGTTCCGCCTGATGGCGTGGAATTTATCGAATTAAAAATCGGTGCCAACGCCGACACGCCGCTTCGTGCAGCCTTCGAAATCCTTGTATATGGAATGTTGTGGGCCTTCTGTGTCCTCAATGCCGAGGACCTGGGATTCGCTTCCAAACCCGCTTCGCCTCTGGCGATGAAGAGGGTCGAATTGAAAGTGCTGGCTCCCGCCGAATGCTACACCGGCTATCAATTGGGCTGGCTGGAATTGATTTTGAATATAGGCCTCAAACAATTCGCCGCCGAATGGTTGTCAGGGCGCGAAATGAACTTCGTTTTCGAGCGGTTCCCGGATTCGTTCCGCTGGCCAGACGCAAGCGGCTCGGAACTGGAACATGCACTCGCCAACCGCGTGCGGCTCTATGCAGTCGGGGATCTCAAATAGTCAACTGGTAACGCTGCCGAAGTCTTGCCAGCAGAGCCTCGTTATCCCGGCCCTCCCATGACTTCCATAGTGCTGCATAAGTCAGGCCCTGGAAGGCCAGACCGCCACCGCTCAACTCAAGCCTGTCCACCGCCAACATCTCCTCCGTGTGCAGCGAAATTGCTTCCCGTGTGCGGTCCTCGTCAGCGCCGTAGTTTGATGCCAGCACTTGCAGAATTGCAGCTTGTGTCTCAGGCGTCACCTGGCACACCGCGAACGTCCGTTCGTACAAATCCATTACCGCTTGCCTGAATTCACTGGGATACTTCCAGCTCGATTCCTCTTCAGCCTGCTTCGTGTTGAAACCATTCTCGAAATCGCCGTCATTCATAGGTGTCGACTTGATAAGTATCTATCGGCAGGCGTGATTTTTGGCTTAGGTAACTTGTGAAATTCCACGCCCACGCGCCCAAACTCATGGTACCCTCTAATGAGGGGAGTACACACGGCTTGACACTGAAATTCGTCCTTCCAATGATCTTAGCTGTACCGCTTCTTTTGAAGGCGCAAACCGATCCGCCACCACCACTCAATCTGGTAGTTCCCAATGGTTACGCCGACATCGAAGCCAATAGCGACCTGTTGTGGCCACTGGTGGCGCCCGGGCCGGTGCGCTTCCAGCAGTGGCTCTCTAACGCCCACTTTCCCCAAGGCGTCTTGACGATAACAGCCATTTCCTTCCGCCCGGACACGGCAAATGGCGGATCGTTCGAAACGGAAAACAGCTCATTCCTCATGCGGCTATCGACAACCGCGGTCGCCGGCACGGACTTGAGCAATCGCTTTCTCGACAATCTAGGGACCGATTTAACCACCGTCAAGCAGGGAACCGTCAGGCTCTCTTCGAAAAGCTTCGACACGCCGACCCCGGATGGAACTCCCAAAGCCTTCGATGTGCGCATTCCCTTTGATACGCCCTTCGTCTACGACACGACCAGCGGCAGCCACCTCTTGCTCGATATCTACAACGAGTTCGGCTCCACTCCTGTGAACACCCCGCCAAGTTGCCTGCTCCAAGTGACCGCCACCATCGGCCCGTCCGGCTGCAATTTCGACGCGATTCTATTTGCCGATGCGACAACCGCCACCGTCAGGCGTCTGCGCACAAGCGCCGGCGATGGCAGCCTCAGCGACGATCTGGTAGGCACAGGCGGCTTGGATAACAAAGGCTACATCACCCGCTTTGAATATACCTTCGCTCCCAGCCAAACTGCGATGGAAAAGATCCGCAAAGCCAAGAAGTCGGTCGTCTCAGAACCGTAAGCGGCCTGAACTTCAATCCCCTTCAACTCGGGGTTGCGACCTCAGTGACGGGGCCATAGGCGGCACGGTTCCGTATGAAACGTCTGCAGCACGCGGCTCGTACGAGAAAGCCTTATTCTGCTCAATATGAGTTAGATCACCTGGGACCGATCAAGTGCCGGTTTCCGGGTTCCGTCGGTGAGTCCCGTCAGTTGATCCATACTTCAAGACTACGCCAATCAATTTGAAAGAGACAAAAAATTCAGACCTCCTGATCTGCTGGAAAATGAGATGAGCCAATTTCGACATGATCAGTAACCGCTCCCTTGGCGCAAGAGTTGAAAGCGCATTTACGGTCGCGGCTCGGTAGATTCCCAATGCCACCGAGCCGCGACCGTCAGGGAGCGGTTGTCCGGGATCAATCCGAATTCCACGCAAAGCGAAAATCGCCGCATGACATCAGGAGTATCAAACACGCGTTGCGCGTGTTGGTGAGGGTCAGAAACTTAAGTCGTGCTTCCCGGCGATGTCTACCTTATGGCATCCTTCTTTTCGGCGAGACTCCGCCTCAGACCAGCGAAGGTGTAATGGTTTCTCGCAAAGAATCGGGGATGCCGGAGATGGCCGAGGTTTTCTTGGCGGGCTTGGCGTCTTTGCGTGAGATCAGTCCGGCATGCCGTTTGCGATTCGAGTGATGCCGTCTTTGATCAAGGCGACATTGAAGTTGATGAGCAACCCCAAGCGCTTGTCCGCCAGTCGTAGATGCGTCAATAGCTGTTTCTTGTGTAAGGGTGCGACGACCTCGACGGATTTGATCTCCACGATCACGTTGTCCTCCACGATCAGGTCCGCCCGGAATCCCAATTCAATCCGGGTGTCCTCATAGACGATGGGAACCGTTTGCTGCCGGACCGTGTGTAGGCCTCGCTTCTCCAACTCGTATGCCAAAACCACCTCGTACACCGACTCCAGCAGGCCCGGCCCGAGACTGGTATGGATGCGGTAGGCCGCGTCCACAATCTGCTTCGCCACTTCGTTTTCGGTCATGTCCAACCCAACACAATCTCTCGCAAAGACGCCAAGCTCGCCAAGAAAACCTTGCCTCCCGCGGGGCCGCCGATGTCAAGCGGAGCCGAAATGAGCATATCACGAAAGGTCGCTGAAGTTCTCCGGGGGCGCGTGGCGTGGAAGACAATCCTATATCGTGCTCCCACGCGATGTCTAACCTATGGCATCCTTTTCTTCAGGCTGGGCAGGCAAGCTATGGCCGGTTAATATTTGGTGCCTTTGTGCCCGATCAGGAGTATGGTTTCGGTTTCCGCGTTGGTGTGAATGGTGGCGGGCTGTCCTTGAAAAAGGCCAGGCCCGACCCCGCTGGAGAGTTTGTTCGGTTTCGCGAACCGAGCCGTGCCTAGCCTAATCACAGTCAAGGAGATTATGACATGGCAAAGCGAGAGCAGTCCACTTATGAGCGGCTCAACAACAAGAACTTGAACCGCAAAGAGCGGCGGGAATTACAACGGCGGATTTCTTCCGACGATCCAGGCATGGAAATCCTGCATCCCGACGCGGCCGGAATCGACATTGGCAATGAAAGTCATTTTGTTTCGGTGCCGCCGGGGCGCGACCCGGAACCAGTGCGGGAGTTCGGCTCATGGACGGCGGATTTGCAACAAATGGCCGCATGGCTGAAGTCGTGTGGTGTAAAGACCGTGGCGATGCAGTCCACTGGCGTTTACTGGCTTGCGGCGCACGATGTTCTGGAAAAGCACGGTTTTGAGGTGTTTGTGGTGAATGCCCGCAACACCAAGAACTTGCCGGGCCGCAAGACCGACGTGCAGGAAAGCCAGTGGTTGCGGAAATTGCATACGTACGGATTGTTGCGCAATTCCTTTATCCCGCCCGAGGAGATTCGTGCCGTGAGAACCATCTGGCGAGTACGGGACCGGCTGGTGAAAGATGCCAGCCGTTACGTGCAACACATGCAGAAGGCGCTGACCACGATGAATGTGCAGATCGCCAACGTCATCAGCGACATCATCGGAGTAACCGGGCAAGCCATCATCCGCACGATCCTCGAAGGTGAGCGGGACATTTATGCGCTGGCCGATCTGCGAGACCCCCATGTTAAAGCCAGCCGGGAAGAGATCGCGCGTAGTTTGGAAGGAACCTGGCGCGAGGACGTCTTGTTTGAATTAAAACAAGCCGTGGACGCCTACGACTTCGTGCAAAAACAACTGGGCGAATGTGACAAGAAGTTGGAGAAATACATGGCCGCACTTCCAACCCGAACCGTCCCGGAATCGGCTGCTGAAGCGGCAGAGGATGGCGGCAAAAAGAAGAGCAAGAAGAAAAGAGGCAGAAACAATCTGCCGAAGTTCGACCTGCACGCCGAACTGAACCGGGTGAACGGAGTAGATCTGACGACCATCGATGGCATCGATGTCATGACGGCACAAACGATTCTGTCGGAGATAGGTGTCGATATGAGCCGTTGGACGGATGAACAGCATTTCGTATCGTGGGCGGGTTTGACGCCCCGTCAGGACGTCAGCGGAGGGAAAGTAATCCGCACCAGAACCAAACAGGTTAGCAATCGTGTGGGAAATGCGCTGCGCATGGCGGCCAACTCGCTGTTCCGCAGTGAAAGCTACTTGGGCGCCAGATTCCGAAAATTACGAGCGCGGCGAGGCGCCCCCAAAGCAATCAAAGGAATGGCGCGCTATCTGGGCTGCTTGGTCTACCGTACCATTAAGTACGGCCAAGCATGGGTAGATCGCGGAGTGAAGATGTTTGAAGAGAAGAACCGTCAACGCGAACTGGACCAGTTGCAGCGAAAGGCCGCTGCTCTCGGACTCCAGCTTTCGCCACTCGCGGCCTAGCCGAAGATAGTTTCCTAACCAGATGCTCATGCTGCACAAGTGGCACGCTAGAAGTGTGTCCTGTTTGAACATCTTGCTCTCAACTGACCAAGATGATTCCTGCTGATTCCCCAAAATGAACCAACAAGCAATCTGGCTTTCAGCGTCCTAGAGGATCAGTTTCTGGAGAGATCTGAAATTTGGTGGTCGACAAAAGCCCGCCGCCAATATTCTAAAACAGGGACGCTATCGCAAATTGATTCCCCAACGAAAAAGTGTTTTCGGCGCTTTGGCCGCGGGAAACTTGTCGTTGGCCGCCACCTGACGGTCCTTAGGAAAAACCGAATTATAAGCACCGCCTGATCAACCACTTAAATTAAAGCACCCCCGCTCCCTGACCCCGGCTGGCATGCCGCGCCCCCGGCGCGTTTTTCATCCCTCGTTGTGGCCGGGCGCAGGCCGGCCGTGAGGGAGTCACGGCACAATTATTTTTATTTTTCGCATTATCCCAATCATTTAGCGGAATCTCCCGGAATTCCACCCAATCCGTCGTGATAAACCTCAATCAGGCGAGAAGGAATGCGCACCACCAAACGTTCTCCCATCGCGACCGAAAAAGGAGCCGGAAAAATGCGAAACGAATCAGAATTCACCAGTCCCCAATGCTTGGCCTACCCAAGCCCAACCCAAGCGCGAATAACCCACCCAGTATCAATCAGCTGGCCTGTGGAAAAAGCCGGTTTCCTGGGTTCTTGGGTTAGTTTTGACCTGAGAGGTAACCCATTGAAAACAAACAACTGGTGATCTTGGGTACCCAGGAAACCACCCACTACTGCTTGTTCGAAGGCAGCTTACGAATGCTGTTTTTAAACGTATCGCTCCAGGTTTTCTTTACTTTGTCGTAGTTCTCCTGGAAGCCCTTCTTGAACTCCTTCGGAGCAACCATGCTGAACACCTCAGCGGCTTCGGTAAGATACGGGGCGACCTCGGAATCGGCAATGGCCTGCGGAGGCGAATCATGCGAAAGCGCCATGATCACCATGATGACTCCCGTCCCCATCAGCACTCCGCGCACCACGCCGAAGGCCGCGCCCAACAGCCGGTCGAACCACGACAGCCCAACCCACTTGAAGATGGCGGCGAGGATGCGGCTGACAATGGCGCCAACGGTAATGACGCCGAGAAACACCAGCATGAAACCAAGAATGTTCGCCATCGATTTGCCGGTTACGTACGGCAGCAGCAGCGAGCCTGCCGAGCCGTAAAACCAGCAGGCCAACACCAGGGCGGCAATCGTCGCGATGATGCCGATACCAATGCGGATCAGCCCCTTGCGGTAGCCGCTGACCACGGACAACATCAGGATGAAAGCGAGCACGAAATCGAGCCAGTTCATATTTGTTTGCCGGTCAACACACGGTATGCGTCCTTGTATTTTTCACTGGTGCGCATCACCACGTCCTCTGGCAACGACGGCGCGGGCGGCTTCTTGTCCCACTGGATCGCTTCCAGATAGTCGCGCACAAACTGCTTGTCGTATGACGGCTGAGGGCCGCCCGGCGAGTACGTGTCGCGCGGCCAAAATCTGCTCGAATCCGGAGTCAGTGCTTCGTCGGCCAGCACCAGTTCGCCGTCCACGAAGCCGAATTCGAATTTCGTATCAGCCAGGATGATCCCGCGCGTTTCGGCGTATGCGGCGGCCTTTGAGTAGATCTCAAGCGTAAGCGAGCGCAATCGGGCTGCCAGATCGTGGCCGATGGCGGCCGCTGCGGTCTCAAACGAAACGTTCTCGTCGTGACCGGATTGGGCTTTCGTAGCCGGAGTGAAGATCGGTTCGGGCAGGCGGTCGCTCTCCTTGAGGCCGGCGGGCAGGGCAATGCCGCACACGGCGCCGGTGGCCTTGTACTCTTTCCAGCCGGAGCCAGAGAGGTAGCCGCGGGCGACGCACTCCACGTCGATCATTTTGGCGCGCTTGACGAGCATCGCGCGGCCCGGCAGATCGTCGCCCCATTGTGCGACCTCGGTAGAGAGAAGGTGGTTCGGTATAACGTCTTTCAGGAAATCGAACCAGAAGAGCGAAATCTGGGTGAGGACCTTGCCCTTATCGGGGATGCCTGAGCCAAGAATGTAGTCAAAAGCGGAGATGCGGTCCGACGCAACAAAAAGGAGACTCCGATCGTCAACTGCGTAAACGTCGCGAACCTTCCCGCGCGCCAGCAAAGTAAGGTTTGGAATATCGGATTGAAGAAGAATGCTCATAATAGGACGGTACTCACTAGTATTATACGCATCGCCAGCCCCCTGGGGACTGTCCGCGCTGTCCCTTGCGGACAGTGCGGGCTGTCCCCTCAACTGGCTTCGCCCGCTGGACTCATTTTGTGTTATAAATAATCTGAAATGTTACGCACATCTGTTATCGGGTTGGTCGTGTCCTTAGCCTCGTCGCTGATAGCCGCCAACAACTACGTCCCGGCAGGCTTCCTGCAGATTCCCCCCTCCGTGGAAGTGGGCGCAATGTCGGCAGTGGCCATAGGCAAATCCGGCGATCTTTACGTGTTGCACCGCGGCTCTCCCCCGCTCGTCGTTCTCGATTCTAAGGGTAAATTCAAAACCGCCTGGGGACAGGGCCTGTTCAAAGTGCCGCACGGGCTGCGCGTCGATCGCGACGGCAACCTTTGGATCACCGATAACGGCCTGCACACCGTGCAGAAGTTCTCCCCGGAAGGGAAACTGCTCGGCGCAATCGAAGAAAAACTGAAGTCGCCCGACGACATCGTGTTCAACGCGGCCGGCGAGATGTACATCGCCGACACCGGCAACACGCGCATCATGAAACTCTCCAAAGAGGGCAAGATGATCTCGGCCTGGGGCAAGAAGGGCAAAGGCGAAGGCGAGTTCGCCACGGCCCATTCGCTGGCCATCGATTCGCGCGGCCGCATCTACGTGGGCGACCGCAACAACCAGCGCGTCCAGGTCTTCGATGGCGATGGCAAGTTCATCGCCCAGTGGGCCGGTTTCGCCAACCCGTTTGGCGTCCTGGTGGCCAATGGAGAGTTGATCGTGGCCGATGGCGAAAAGCACTTTCTTTTCCAAGTGGATCTGGCTTCGGGCAAGGTGCTGAAACAGTTCGGCGGTCCTGAGATGTTTAAGTTGCCACACATCATGACGGTGGATCGCGATGGCACGCTGTATGTTTCCGAAGTGGATGGGAAGCGTGTACAGATATTCCGCAATACCGCGTCGATGGCGCAGTTGATGGAAGACGCGCATCAACCGATGAACGAACCGCCGCAAAGTGCGGCTGCCACGGCGAGTATGTTGACGGCATCGTTGGCCCGCGGGTCGGTAACCTCCGGGAAGGTCGTTCGCCGCAACTACATCGATAACCATATCTTCGGCAAGATGGAAAAGGACCACGTACCGCACGCGGCAATGGCCACCGACGAAGAGTTCATCCGGCGGGCCCACCTCGACGCCACCGGCCGGATCCCAACTGCCGAAGACATCGAGAAGTTTCTCGCATCGAACGACGCGAACAAGCGGGAGAAGTTAGTCGACACGCTGCTCGCCAGCCCGGCCTACGTCGACCGTTGGACTTACTACTTTGAAGACTTATTCCGCGCCAGCGGGCGCATGGGCTCCGGCCTGAACCTGTTTCATTACTGGATTCGCGAGTGGTTGACGCTCGACAGACCTTACAATCAGCTCGTAAACGATCTGCTGTCGCAGGGCGGCAAGACAAGCTTTTCTTCGCCCGGCGGCTTGTACTTCGCCCGCGACTTTGTGAAGGCGAAAGATGACCCCACCGCGCCCGATGCGCATGACTTAGTCAACACTCCCGACGCGATCGACGAATTTACCATCACTTACTCCAAAGTATTTCTCGGCATTAACATGGCGTGTATCTCCTGCCATGACGGCCGCAATCACTTAGAGAAAGTGAATCAGTTCCTGGTCAAAAAGAAACGCAGCGATTTCTTCCAGCAGGCCGCGTTTTTCGGCCACACGCGCCAGATCATGAACTGGGAAAACGGCAATCAGGCCAACACCGAGTACACGGTGGATGACGATGCCTCGCCCGGTTACGATACGAAGGCGGATAGTATTCTCCGCGTGCCGCGCACCGGCGGGCCGAACGATCCGAAGTTCATTCTGAATGGCGAGGGGCCCAAGCCCGGCGAGTTTTATCGCGACGCTTTGGGTCGTTTGCTGACCGGCCACATTCAATTTGGCCGCGCCTTTACCAACCGTATCTGGAGCGAGTTGATGGGCTTCGGTATCGTGGATCCTGTTGACGATTTCGACCTCGATAAATACGATCAACAGGCCTCGCATCCGCAATTGCTCGACGAAATGGCCCGTGACTTCGCCGCCCATAACTACAGCATGAAACATGTGATGCGCACCATAATGACGTCGAGCGCATACCAACTGTCTTCGCGCTTCGAGGGTGATTGGAAAGAGGATTACGCCCGCTACTACGCGCGCAAGTATGTCCGCATGCTCAGCGCGCCGGAGTTGCACGATGCGATTCTGCTGGCCACGGCTCGGCCCGCCGATGCAGGCGCAAAGTCCACTTCGAAAGAGCCGATGGTGATGAAGATGAGCGAGCCGGCCAAGGCCTCGAATGACGTAAAGGGCTTTATGAAAATCTTCGGCCAGAGCAATCGCGACGACATGCCGAAGAAAGTGCCCCACACTGCGATGCAGGCCATGGTGTTGATGCAATCGAAGGTTGTAAATGACAAGGTGCTCGCCTTGGATGGCAGCCGTGTGCAGCAGTTACTGAATGACGCGAAGGATGATCGCACGCTGGTCGACCGCTTGTATCTCGCGACCGTATCGCGCCACCCCAGCACGCAGGAAGTAGAGATCGGCCTGAAAGCGTTGATCGCCGACCGCCGCCGCGGTGCAGAAAACCTGCAATGGGCACTGATCAACAGCCCGGAGTTCCTGTTCAATTTCTAAAGGACCTGACCATGAAGCATAAGATTGGTGACATCTTTTCAACCCGCCGCGATCTGCTGAAACTAGGCGGCTATGGCCTGTTGGGGTCCTTCGCTGAACAGGCTCTGGTCCCACTGCAGGCGCGTGCGGCCGGCAAGGCGAATCCGCGCGGTACAGCGCGCTTTGCGGTGATCATCGAGCTCGCAGGCGCCATCAGCCACATCGATACCTTCGACTTCAAGGAAGATGCAGGCACGCAGAAAGACTTCGATGTCCGCCAGGTGCGCAACGATCTGTATCTTTCGAACCGGCTCTTTCCGGAACTGTCAAAGGAGATGGACAAGGTCTCCGTCGTGCGGTCCATGAAGAGCCACGAAGTGGTGCACTTCCGCGGCCAGTATTACAATCAGGCCGGACGCCCACTGAACCCCGCGCAGGCGAGCGAGATTCCGTCGATCGGCGTTGTCGTGGCAAGCGAACTCGAAAGCCAGCGCCGCCCCACCGATACTTTTCCCACTTACATTGGCTGCAACCTTGATACTTCCGGCTGCGGTGCCCTTTCGACCGGCTTCATGCATCCGCGCCACTCTGTTCTGGATGTGAACTTGAAGTCTGGCCAAGGTGCCCAGTCTGTTGAGGGCGAGGCGCTAAAGGTTCTGGAAGAGCGCTATCGTTTACTCGGCGAACTCGACAAGGTGATGGCGCCCGCGCGCGCCGGTCGCGACCGCGAGTTCAGCAGCTTTGCCGATTTTCAATCCTCCGCCTACCGCATCCTGGGCGATTCGCGTTGGCCCACGGCGTTCCGCATGGCGGCCGATGAGAAAGCGCGCTATGGCGACAACCAGGTCGGCCTCGGCTGCCTGCTGGCGCGCAATCTGGTCAAGGCCGATGCGGGCACGCGCTACATCCACATCACCCATGCCGATTGGGACCACCACAGCAAGATCTACGATCACAATTCGAAGTCGAACCACTACATCCGCTGCAACGAGTTTGACCGTGCCATGGCCAGCCTGATGCGCGACCTTGCCTCTGAGCCCTCTCCGCGCGGCACCGGACGCACGCTGCTCGATGACACGTTTATCGCCGTAGTTACCGAATTTGGTCGCGTGCCCGGCGCACTGAACGGCCTGAAGGGACGCCACCATTACAATCTCGCCTACCTTTCCATGTTTGCCGGCGGCGGCGTCAAGGGCGGTCGTATCATCGGCAAGACGGATGCAACCGGCGAGCAGGTCGTGGAGACCGGCTGGCGTCACGGCAAGATGCAGATCAAGACCGAAAACGTCTATGCCAGCATGTATTCGGCGATGGGCATCGATTGGAAAAAAGAGATCACCAACACACCGTCGAAGCGCGCCTATCGCTACGTCGACGTGCTGGGCGGCACCGAGTATCTGGCGGATGACGAGATCGCGGAGCTGTTTGTCTGATGCTGCTTTGGGTGGCGTTATTCCTGGCCGGCACGGACGGCATGGTAAAGATTCCGGCCGGTGAGTTCACCATGGGGCGCACTCGCGCCACAGCTGACGATAAGACGAACATGCGTCCCCATGTGCTGCTAGATGACCGGCCTGCGCGCAAAGTGTTCCTCGACGAGTATTGGATCGATGCGAAAGAAGTCACGCAGGCGCAATACGCCGAGTTCATCAAAAAGAGCGGCCGCAGAGCGCCTTATCATTGGCTGAACGGCGAAGTACCTAAGGGAGGGGAACTGCTTCCGGCCTACAGTGTCAACTGGGAGGATGCCAACGCCTATTGTGTGGCGGAGGGCAAGCGCCTGCCAACCGAGGCCGAGTGGGAGAAAGCCGCGCGTGGCGGCAAAGACGGTATGGATTATCCCTGGGGCGATAAGATCGACGCCAAACAGGCCCGCTACAGCGACGCCACAGGGCCAGTCGCCGTCGGCAAGTATGCACCTAACGACTACGGTGTGTTCGATATGGCCGGCAACGTTGCCGAATGGTGCGCCGATTGGTTTAGCCGCGACTATTACAAGTCCGGCAACGACCGCAATCCGAAGGGTCCGGACGCGGGGATGTACAAAGTTTTGCGCGGCGGCGCGTGGTCAGACAGCCCACGGCGCGTCACTGTATTCTTCCGCAATTGGGTGCGGCCGAATCAGACGACTCCGAACATCGGTTTTCGCTGCGCGCGTTAAGCCTTGCGCGGAC
This sequence comes from uncultured Acidobacteriia bacterium, assembly GCA_903881085.1. Lineage (GTDB taxonomy): Bacteria > Acidobacteriota > Terriglobia > Bryobacterales > Bryobacteraceae > CAIRSA01. The sequence continues at coordinate 28,242 of CAIRSA010000518.1, read as the reverse complement.
GGACGCGGACGTATTGCTCGACCAGGCTTTCCACTTCGCGTGCTTCTTGTTTCCATTCGGCGGCTTGCGACTCAACGGTCGGGCCGGCGGCTGCAGCGGTAGCGGCAGTCAGGTTAAGCAGGCTTGCCTGGAAGGAAAGTTCGGGGATAAGTGTGTCGATGGGTTGAGCCATGGAGAACATATCGGATGGGTGCAGGAATTACTTTAGGTCGATGTGAAAATATTGCCACATGACCAATATTTGCCACCCGCACCACCACCGGTTTTGCTGCGCCATCGGTTGTATGCCGGCCGTTTCGCGGCTCGCGTTGTAGCTGGAGAAAAGACCCTTTAAAAAACTTCAACCTGCTGAAACCCTTTCGGGATCAACAGGTTGTAGGCTCAAGAAAATAGGTTGGGAAGGGTTTTGGGGTGGGACTTCAGCAGAAAATTAACTGCGAGGACTTTACAGCAGAGGGGTCGTTTGAAGAACAACCTTTGTATCCTTGAGCCTTTACCAGTTTCATAACGCTCTTACTAAAGCAAGTCTCCTGCCAAACTTCAGCTCTCGTGTTTTCAATAGGTTGGAATGTGGTGTCCCAGATTGAAACTTGCCACCGTCAATAATGAGACGCGGGGTTCACTTCAGAACACTTGGCCCGTGAGGAGGCCGGTTTTTAGAATGCACGACGCGGGCCGAAGCTTGACTTGATGTGTGTGTGCGAACGTAATATGTGTTCGTCAACGTCTCTCTTTCCGTTGACGATGAGGTCATTCTTCGAACTCGCAGGCGCGCTGAGGCCATGGGGACAAGTGTGAATCAACATGTTCGGGAGTATCTCGAACAACTTGCTGGGAAATCAGATCCTGAAGCAGACGCGGTGGAATTTGAGCGGCTCTCAATACTGGCATGCGGTGAATCCCGTGGATGGAAGTTCAATTGGGAAGAGCTTCACGAGCGGTAAAGCAGCGCCTCGCTCGTGCCCGAGTAGATCATCCGAGAAGGAGCAGTTGAACGCATCTGGAAAAGCTATCTCCAACATTTAGCATCGGTTGCATACAACGTGCTCGTCACCTGCCGGGTGACTCGCATTGCGGGCTGTCCCCTGTTTGCGCAGTCTCGCCACCCATCCGAATTTGCCGTCGACTGCTCTATTTAGGGATCATTCAAGCAGCGAGGCTGCAGATGCAGATTTGGTCTACAGCGAAGACCTGCATCATGGCGCAGCGTAGGGCGGTGTACGGCTAGAGAATCCGTTTCTAAGCTAGGATGTCGTGGACCACTTGTCCCGAGATCCCCGTCAGGCGCACGTCCAGGCCCTGCGACTTCACGGTCATCCGCGTGTGGTTGATGCCTAACAAGTGCAGCATGGTGGCGTGGAAGTCATGCACGCTCACCGGGTTTTCCACAGCCGCGTAGCCCAGGTCATCCGTCGCGCCGTAGCTGATGCCGCCTTTGATGCCGCCGCCGGCAAGTAGGAAGCTGAAGCCTTTGATGTGGTGGTCGCGGCCATCGCCGCTTTGCGACATCGGCGTCCGGCCGAATTCACCGCCGAAGACGATCAGTGTGTCGTCCAGCATGCCGCGCTCCTTTAAGTCGCGGATAAGCGCGGCGGTGGCGCGGTCCACTTCCGCGGCCTTCTGCTCCAGGCCGACTTTGACCCCGCTGTGGTGGTCCCAGTCGCGGTGATAGAGCTGGATGAAACGCACGCCGCGTTCGGCCAGACGGCGGGCGAGCAGGCAGTTCGATGCGAACGATCCATCGCCGGGCTTGGCGCCGTACATGTCCAAAACCTTCTGCGGCTCCTTGGCCATATCGACCAGGCCGGGCACGCTCGATTGCATCTTGAAGGCCATCTCGTACTGCGCGATGCGGGTGAGAATCTCAGGGTCTTCAATGGCGTTGTGTTGCAGTTTATTGAGCGCGTTGATGGCTTCGACAGAATCGCGTTGCGTGTCCGCGCCGAGGCCGGCGGGGTTCTTGATGTACAGCACGGCGTCGCCGATGGAGTTGAGCTTCACGCCCTGATACTTGCTGGGCAGGATGCCAGCCGACCACTGGCGCTGGGCGATGGGCTGCATCTGGCCGCCCTTACCGTTCGAAAGCAACACCACGTATCCGGGCAGATCGTCCGTTTCGGCGCCCAAGCCGTAGAGCACCCACGAACCCATGGACGGGCGGCCGGCGATGATGGAGCCGGTGTTCATGATGGTATGCGCGGGGTCGTGATTGATTTGCTCGGTCCACATGGAACGCACGATGCAGATTTGATCGCTGACGGCGCCCATCTCAGGGAACAGGCTCGACATGTGCTGGCCCGCCTTGCCGTAGTGCTTGAATGGAAACTGCGGGCCGAGGCACTTGAGTTCCTTGCCTTGCAGCTGGGCTATCTGCTGGCCCTTGGTGAACGACTCCGGCATCGGCTTGCCTGACATTTCGGCGAGCTTGGGCTTGTAGTCCCAGGTCTCCAGATGCGACGGGCCACCGGCCTGATAGAGATAGATCACGCGCTTGGCTTTGGCCGGATGATGCAGCGGGCTGATGGCGCCATGCGCGCCGTCTTTGGGGGCTCCCATTAACTGGTTCACGGCGGCGAGTCCGAGTCCGGCTGCTCCCTGGCGGAGGAATGTGCGGCGTAAAAGTTCGTTCATGTTAGTTCCTCGTGCCTAATTTCTAGTAATGGTTTCGTGCAGGTTCAGAATCGCGCGTGTGACCGTGGACATGGCGGCGAGATCGGCCGCCGGCAGTTCCATCGGTGCGGGCGTATCGCCCACGGTGAGGAACTGTTTGGCTGAATCGGAGTCGGCTTTATAGCGTTGCAGGCTTTTGTCATAAAGACCGGCCAGAATCGTCTGCTCATCTGCGGTAGGCTTACGATTCAGCGCTTGCATGAAAGCCCAGTTCAAGCGCGTCGTAAAGCTCGCCCCGCCGCGCTGCATGGCGTGCTGCGCGAAAACGCGGGCGGCCTCTACGTAGATAGGATCGTTTAGCAGATCGAGAGCTTGAAGAGGCGTGTTGGAGTTTGTTCGGTTGACGGTGCACTCTTCGCGCGAGGGCGCGTCGAAGTTGGCCATGCTGGGGTGCAGGAAAGTGCGCTGCCATTGCGTGTAGAGGCCGCGGCGGTAGAGGTCTTCGCCGATCGAGGCGGAGTATTCACGCTTGGGGAAGTTGAGCGAGGCGAGGTAGCCATCGGGCTGATAGGGGCGCGTGCTGGGGCCGCCGAAGCGTTCCACCAGCAGGCCGCTGACGGAGAGGGCGATGTCGCGCACGGCTTCTGCGTCCACGCGGTACCGGCTCTGTCGGGCGAGCATGCGGTTGTCGGGATCGCGTTCAGTGACTTCCTTGCTGGCGAGTGAACTTCGGCGGTAAGTGTTGCTGGTAACGATGTTGCGCACGACGCGCTTCATGTCCCAGTCCTGGGCGAAGTCGGCGGCCATCCAGTCGAGTAGTTCGGGGTGTGTCGGCCATTCGCCTTGCGAGCCGAGGTCGTCGAGGGTCTTCGAAAGGCCGGTACCGAAGAACTGCCGCCAGATGCGGTTTACCTGCACTCGGGCGGTGAGAGGATTTTCCTTGGAGACGATCCAGCGCGCAAGGTCGAGCCGTGTCAGGCGCCCTTCCGTGGACTGTACTTTGCCGAAAACAGCCGGGATGGCCGGTGTGACCACAGGGCCTGTGGCGTCAAGGAAGTTGCCGCGCGGCAGGATGCGCATCTCGCGCGGGTCAGTGGCTTGGGCAACCATCACGCGAGGGATGGTCGCGTCCACCATATCGCGGTCACGTTCCAACTTGGCGATGGCAGTCAGATCCGAAGTGAAGCGCGAATCGGAGAAGATCAAAAAGTCGGTCAGGGTTTTGACCATGGCCGGCGTTCGCTCGTCTTCGCTGGCGGCGAGTGCAGCGATCACGTCGGCAGAAAGGCCGCTGTTGCGATTGCGTGCACGAGGCGCCGGCGGAACGGCTGCGGAGAAGGCCGCGTTGGAGAGAGCAAGCCGGAAGCGGCCGAGTGTGGCCTTCCTGAATTGATGCGATTGATGCTGCAGGCGGACGGTGATGGTTGTCTCGGGCGTGGTGCTGAGTTTGGTCGCGAGGCGCAGCGCGAGGAACGGGCGGTTGCTGTCGCCGTAAGTGGATATGCCCCAGCCGGTGTTGGGGTCGCCGTCGATGGCGGCCATGGCGGGGAGCGATTTGGTCGGGAACGCGAGGTTTGAGTTAGCAAGCACGAACGTGAGCTTGCGCGCGGGCTTTCCAGGTTCGCTGACTTCGGCTTCCACCTCAGTTAGGATGAATCCGTCGGAACCGCGGGAGACGCCGCTGCCTGGCAGGCTTTCATCGGACTGGCCTTCCACGCCAATCGAAGTCCAACTGCCGACGCCGGGCTTCATTGTGACGTTGTAAGTTTCGCGATCGGGGTTGGGGCCGGTGGCCGTGATGACGCTGTCGCCTTTGTCGTCAACGATGGTCATCACGGCGCCATTGGCGCTAGTGACTGTGACCGGTTTGGGATACTGCCAATTGAATTCGCCGGCCTGCTGGCGGATGCGCAGGGCCTTGACGGCTGCCTCATTGAAGATGTCTTCCGTTTTGTCTTCCAGGTCGCGGCGAGCCTTCTTCAGTGTTTTATTGAGATCGGCGAGACGCGCTTTCTGGGCCGGGGAGGGGAGTTCAAGCTGGGAGCCCCAGGCCTTGGGGCCGCGGTCGGGGACTAGGCCGGTTTCCTTGAGGTCAGCGAAGAAGGCTTCGAGCGAATAGAAGTCCTTCGACGTGAAGGGATCGAACTTGTGGTCGTGGCATTCGGCGCAGCCTGTTGTCGCGCCAAGCCAGACGGTGGAGGTGGTGCGCACGCGGTCGGCCGCGTACTTGGCGAGATACTCTTTTGGCTGTACGCCGCCCTCGGCAGAGACGCGGTTGAGGCGGTTGTAGGCCGAGGCTACCTTCTGTTCGGTAGTGGCGTTTGGCAGAAGATCGCCTGCCAGTTGTTCGATGGTGAATTGATTGAACGGCTTGTTCTTGCGGAAGCTGTTCAGCACGTAGTCGCGATAGGGCCACACGGGGTAGGCATTGTCGCCGTGGAAACCTGCGGTGTCCGCATAGCGCACGGCATCAAGCCAGTGCAGGGTCTGCTGTTCGGCGTAGCGCGGGGATGCGAGCAGGCGATCGACTACCTTTTCGTAGGCGATGGGCGACTTGTCATTTGCGAAGGCTTCGAATTCGGCGCGTGTGGGCGGCAGGCCGGTGAGGTCGAGCGTGACGCGGCGCAGCAGCGTGCGGCCATCGGCTTCTGGCGAGGGCAACAAGCCCTCCTGGATAAGTCGCGCCCGGATAAACAGGTCGATTGTGGCGGCCGATGGCTTGGGCAGCGGCTGGTAAGCCCAGTGGCCTTCGTACTTCGCGCCTTCCGCGACCCATTGGCGGATGGTCTGCTTCTGTTTGTCCGTGAGTTCCTTGTGCGCGGCCGCGGGCGGCATGATGCGCGCTTTCGAGCCTGCGAAGATGCGCTGGATGATGAGGCTCTTTTCGGGATCGCCGGGAACTATTGGTGCTGCATTTGCGGCGTTGCGTTTGATGGCCTCGTCGCGTATATCTAGACGCATTCCGGCCTTACGGCTGCTGCGGTCGTGGCCGTGGCAACGGAAGCACGTGTCGGCCATGATGGGCCGGATGTCGCGATTGAAACTGACTTCAGCGTTGAGGGCAACGCTGCAGAGAATGGCGAGGATGGCGGAACGTAGGGTAATCACGGTATTCGAATCTATTCTATGCAATATGGGGATTTCCTGCTACCTGTTTTACAGGGTAGCGTAGGTGGGTGGTTTCAACAAAGCAAGAGTGATAGAGTATTGGGTCGAGAGGGTCGTGCAAGAGTGTACCAACCAAGTAGCTCACTGTCCGCGGAATTAGATCAGGATGTGCGCTGGCAGCTGTTGCAGCGGATTTTGAAGAGTCCGCAGTTTCTGAAGTCTGTGCGGTTGCGGGAATTCCTTACATACGTTACAGTCGAAACGCTGCAGGGGGCACCGGAGCGGGTTAGCGAACAACAGATCGGGTGCAGGGTTTTTGAGCGGCAACCGGGGTATAGCTCTTCCGACGACAATATTGTCCGGGTGCATGCGCGGCAACTGCGCACGCGGCTGGAAGAATACTTCCTTGCCGATGGGCGGGATGAACCGCTTGTTCTGGAGATTCCCAAAGGTAGCTATGTCCCGGTTTTCCATCCTCGGGCTGTGATTGCTCCGATTGCGCCAGTGGCTGTGACTCCGGGTTGGAATCCATGGTGGATTGCAGTGGGGCTACTTAGCCTGGTGTGCATTCTGCTTGGCGTGCAGAATTATTCGTTGCGGCAGGGGAGTGGCGACTCGGCGGGGAATCCGACTCCTTGGATGCTGGCTGCGGTGTTCGATGCAGTCGAGCCGACCACGGTAGTGATTCCAGATTCGGGGTTTGGGGCGTTGCGGGCGAAGATCGGGAACCGCCCTCCTCTCGTGGATTATTCAGAGCCGGGGTATCCGCGGGGGTTGCTGCAGCCAGGGATGTCGGCGAGCGACGATTATTGGATCCGGGCGATGACGAGCCGGCCGTACACTACCTTTACCAATCTCGTGGTGGCTACACAGCTGGCGCAATTGGCGGAACGAAACCACTATAAGGTCTCGTTTCGATTTGCACGGGAGATGAACTCCCGGGATTTTGCAGAGGGGCGGTTCATTCTGATTGGTAGTTCGATTGTGACGCCTTGGGTGTCGCTGTTCGAGAGCCAGCAGTCGTTTCCTTCCGATTGGGATTCGGCGTCGAGCCGGTCGATTTTCCGTAATGTGACGCCACAGCCGGGGGAGCCGGAGATTTATATGCCGAATGCTCCGAACGCGGTGCCGGGCGAAGCGTTCGGGTCGGTTTGCCTTCTGGTTCAGCGCAAGCTGGCGTCGCGCGGCGGCATCACCGTGCTGATGATGGAAGGCAATAACATCGAGAGCAGCGAGGCTGCGGCGCGATTCACGTTCGATGCGAAGATGAGCCAGGATGCGCTAAGAAAGGCGAACGGGAGCCTGCCTTCAACAGGGGTTACACAGTACCGGTTTGAAACGATGCTGCGGACTCGCGCGGTATCTGGCGCGTCGCGCGATTCAGAAGTCGTGGCGACGCGGTTTTCGGCCAGCAAGTAGTTACCGGATACTGCCGAAGTGGGGATCCTTGGGCGAGGTGGGCTCGTCGAGATACTGGATGACCCAGGCGGGCCCGAGTGCGGGATTCTTCCAGGAGCGCAGCGCCCACACGATCTTCTTTTGCGGTGAAACCTCAATAGCCTGTACAGGGCCGCGGTCTTCTTCGCCCGCCGCTGGGACGGGCGTGTTGTTGGCGAGCAGGGTGTTGCCGTTGCGCAGACGCGTGGCGACGCACCACTTGGGCATGACGTAATCCGGGAAATCCTTGGGCGTGAATTCCCAGACAGTGGCGCCCTTCTTATCCAATTCGCGAACAAACATATCGAAGCTGCTAACCAGGGTGTTGCCGTTGGGCAGGCGCTGTACCGACCAGGGGCGGGCGACGGAGGCGGACCAGAGTTCGCGGCCGTGCTCGTCGAATTCGCTCACCTTGTTCAAGTCGGTGCGGGCGATTAAAAGCGTGCCGGCTTCTGTGAGGACGGCACGGCGGGTCTGCAGGTGCATGCCGTCGGACTTGGCGACGGGGATGGTGAAGAGGAGTTTGGTTTGGGCGGTGGTTTTGTTGGCGAGGAATACCTGGGCGACGTCGCTGACGCAGTTCTGTATGAACAGGATTTTGTCGCGGCCGATGGGCTTGGCGGTTTCGACCTCGCACTTGGGCGGCGCTTCGTGGATCCAGATGGTTTTCTTTTCCGGGGTGATCTCCTTGACGCCGCTCATGTAGGAAAGGAGGAAGTTGCCGCTGGGAAGGAGGACTGCGTCCTGTATGTGGCCACGGGCACCGGGGACGCGGTCGGACCAGACGATTTCGCCTTTGCGAACCATGTAGATGGAGTCGTCGAGTTGGCCGGTGTAGAGGAAGTCGCGGTGGCGGATGCCGTCGCCGGGGAGGACGGCGGGTTGGGCGAAGGCGGCAAAAATCAGGATGGAGGTGAGGGTGAACATGGTGGTCCACTCCAGGGTATACGGTTTTGCAGGGTTTCGGGAAGGGGAATTCACGGGGGATGAGGAGGCGATTTTCGGCCAAAAATGCACTCTTCACCCGTGAAACACAGGGGTTAACCGGGTGAATTCCCCTTTTTTGTGCGCGCGGGGTTGCCTAGAATGCAAGGGTACTGCTCAGCGACCGCTGTGAGGGCGTGGGCGAAAGGATGGGGAGATGAATCAGGGATCTGCAATCAACCGTGCACTGCTGGTGGGCCTGCTTTTTGGAAGCGTGGCGACCGCGCAAACTTCGACTGGGACATTGGAGGGGACGGTTCGCGATACGAGCGGCGGGGCGGTGGTGGATGCCCGGGTGCGGGTGACCGATGCCAGGACCGGGGTGGGGAACGAGATACGGACCGGGGCAGAGGGGAGTTTTGTGTTGCCGTTTCTGTTGCCGGGGACCTATAACGTGGCGGTGGACAAGGCGGGTTTCCGCAGGCTCAGCAGCACGGGGTTGAAAGTGGACGGGGCGCAGGCGCGCACGATCAGCGTGGTGCTGGAAGTGGGCGAGGTGAATAGCGCGGTAGAGGTGAAGGGCGAGTCTCTGGCGGTGTCATCGGCTACTTCGACGGTGGCGACGACGATCGATAACAAGCGGATTGTGGATATGCCGTTGAACGGGCGGAATGCGTATAGCCTGGCGCTGCTGACGCCTGGGGTGGTGGGGAGCGGCGGGTCGGCCAGTCCAACGAGCCGGGCGGCGGACATTCCTTATATTAGCGGCGGGCGGTCGGCCACCAGTGAGGTGACGATCGATGGAACGTCGGTGATTGTGCCGACAAACAATGTCTCGATCAACGACACTTCATATCAACCGCCGGTGGATGCGATTGAGGAGTTTACGATTCAGACGAATGCGCTGGCGGCGGAGTACGGGAGGACGGGGGGCGGGGTGATCAACGTGGCGACGAAGCACGGCGGGAACCAGTTTCACGGGTCGTTGTATGAGTTTTTACGGAATTCGAAGCTGAATTCGAGCGGGTTTTTCAACAATCGAAACAAGGTTGCGCTGGCGGCGTTTCAGAGCAACATGTTCGGGTTTTCGGTTGGCGGGCCAGTGCTGATTCCCGGGGTTTACAACGGGCGGAACCGGACGTTCTTCTTTGTGGACTATCAAGGGCAGCGGGACCGGACGGGGAGCAGCACGACGCAGACGGTACCGCTGGATGAGTGGAAGCGGGGAGATTTTTCGAATCTGAAGACGGCGGCGGGGGCGGCGATTCTGGTGTATGATCCGCTGACGACGAAGCTGGATTCGACGGGGAAATATACGCGCGATCCGTTTGCGGGGAACGTGATTCCTGCGCAGCGGATGGATCCGATTGCGAAAGCGCTGATGTCGTATTATCCGTCGCCGAATGCCACGCCGGTGAATGCGAACACGCAGGTGAACAATTTCTATAAGACGGCGAAGTCGCCGTATAACGATGACCGGTATGATATCCGGCTGGACCATGCGTGGAGCGATAAGTTCCGCATGTTCGGGCGGTATTCGCATAGCTATTCAGAGACTACGCCTGTGAACTTCTTCGGGAACATGGCGACGCCTTCAGGGGATGGTCCAAACGTGAGCACCAATTACAGCGGGAACCTGGATGCTACTTACATGTTGAGTGCGACCTCGATTTTGAACGTTCGGTATGGGTTTGGGCGGTTTGTAAATCTGCGGCTGCCGTTTTCAGAGGGGTTCGATATTTCAAAGCTGGGATTTCCGGCGGCGGTGGCGCAGCAGGCGGCGGCGTTCAATCAGGAGTTTCCGAATTTTTCGGTGAATGGTTTGAGTTCGTTGGGGCAGGCGACGTTTACGACGCTGAAGGCGGCGCCGGAGACGCATGTTCTGATCGCGAATCTGACGAAGATGGTGGGGCGGCATACGGTGAAGGGTGGGGCTGAGTTCCGCAAGATTCTGTTCAATGAAGCGCGCGGGTCGGCTCCGGATGGGGAATATTCGTTCGGGCAGGGATGGACGCAGCAGAATCCGGATGCGGGGACGGCGGCGACGGCGGGATTCGGGTTGGCCTCAATGCTGTTGGGGCTGCCGGGGAGCGGGGATCTGACGCACGATCTGACTACGGCGAATGCGAGCGCTTACTGGGGAGCGTTTATCCAGGACGATTTCCGGTTGAATTCCCGGCTGACGCTGAATTTTGGCGCGCGGTACGAGGTGGATATCCCACGCACGGAGCGCTATAACCGGTACAGTTATTGGGATCCGAATGCGGCGTCGCCGATTGCGGGGCAGGTGCCGGGATATGCGAATTTGAAAGGCGCGACGATGTTTGTGGGGTCGGGGAACCGGCATCAGACGCCGACTGATAGAAACAATATTGGCCCGCGGTTTGGTTTTGCGTACAAGGTGGACAGCAAGATGGTGGCGCGCGGTGCGTACGCGCTGATGTATGCGGGGTCGGCGATGGTGGCGGGCGGGGCTACGGGGGCGATCGGGACCGATGGGTTTACAGGATCGACGCTGCTTTCGATTCCAGACAGCCGGTTTCCGGTTACGTTTTTGAGTAATCCGTTTCCAGCGGGGTTCAATCTTCCGACGGGGACGGGCGGGCCTTATGGCGGTACGAAGACCGGGCTGGGTGGGCAGATTCAGAACAACTACTTTATCGACTACCGGAATCCGGTGATTCAGCAGTGGAACTTCACGCTGCAGCGGGAGGTGGCGGGGAACACTGTGCTGGAGGCGGGGTATATCGGGAGCAAGGGGCAACATCTGATCGATGGCGAGACAATCACTTATAACCAGCTGCCGGCATCGGCGTTTGCACTGGGGGCGTCGTTGAACGATCAGGTGGCGAATCCGTTCTATGGGATTATAACGAATCCGACTTCGACGTTGAGCCGGAGTACAGTGCAGAGAAGGCAACTGCTGCTGCCTTGGCCGCAGTATACCAGTGTGAATGGGTTTCGCAAGCCGCAGGGGAATTCGATTTATCACGCGTTGACGCTCAAAGCGGAGAAGCGCATGAGCAAGGGCTTGAGCGCAATTGTGGCCTTTACGGGAGGTAAGCTGATTGACGATACGTCGTCGACGGTGACGTTTATCGGTGCGGCGGGGACGAAGCAGGACGTGTACAACCGGCAGGCGGAGCGGGCTGTCTCAACGCAGGACATTTCGTCGCGTCTGGTGAGTGGGTTTGTTTACGATCTGCCGTTTGGGAAGGGGCGGAGGATGGCGGGGAATATTCCGGCGGCGCTGGATTACGTGATTGGAGGGTGGCAAGTGAACGGGATTCTGACATTGCAGACTGGGAACCCGATTATTGTGGCGCAGAATAATAATTCGGGGGTTGGGTCGGCTTCACAGCGGCCGAACAGCACCGGGCGGACGGCGAATATCGCGCACACTTCGAAGGACCAGGAGATCGCGCAGTGGTTCGATACGACGGCGTTTACGGTGGCGCCGGCTTTTTCATTCGGGAATGTTGGGCGGACGTTGCCGGATGTGCGGAATCCGGGGACGCGCAATGCGGATTTGTCATTGTTCAAGAATTTCAATCTGCATACCGATGCGGTGCGGGCGCAGTTCCGAGCGGAGGCTTTCAATGCTACGAACACCTCGTTGTTTAATGGTCCGGCTACGAATCTGAATAATTCGAATGTGGGGACGATTAATAGTACGAGGAGTCCGCGGCTGGTGCAGTTGGCTTTGAAGTTCTTGTTTTAACCGGGAAAGAGCAGTTGAACGCATCTTGAAAATGAATCTCCAACATTTGGAATTGGTTGCATGCAACGTGCTCGTCACCTGCCGGGTGACTCGCATTGCGGGGCGTCTGGCGTGGGGCAAACCAGGGACAGCCAGTCATTTTCCGGCAGAAATCGCCGGAAAACGGAGGCAGTCCCTGGTTTGCAGAGTCGTGCATTTCCGCAGAATTTACGGGCAACCGCTTTTTCTTAGGTTTAACCGTACTGAACTCCTCCCACGCGATATATTGATATGGGGTGGGAGGAGATTGAACGAATGGGCAGCAAGATGGTGCGCATCGCCGCACCTGCGGCTTTAAATGAAGCACAGGATTATGGCAGTGCGTTTTCGCGGGGAGTGAAGGTGCCGTGCACGCCGGGGGATTTGATTCTGCTGTCGGGCACGGCGAGCATCGATGAGCATGGCGTCACGGTGCATGTGGGTGACTTCCGGCTGCAGGTGCGGCGCATGTTACACAATGTGACTCTGCTGCTGGACGCGGCAGGGGCCCGTTGGCACGACGTGATTCGGACCACGTTCTATTTGCGCGATATCGACCGGGATTACGCTGTGTTTAATGAGGAGCGGACGACCTTTTATCAGGAGCTGGGGTTGGAGCCGCTGCCTGCTTCTACGGCGATTGAGGCGCGATTGTGCCGGCCGGACTTGTTGATTGAGATGGAATTGATGGCGATGGTTAGGAGCTAGCGTCTCTGATCGCGATATGGCTTGCCGGCCTGATAGAGCGCAAGCCTTGCTGCGAGTTCATCGGTCAGGCGGGTGTTCTGTTGGTTGCGCGCTGAGGCAAGGCGTTCGGTTGTGATCTGCATTGCTTCCTGGAAGCGGCGGGCCTCGGCATAGGCGGCGGCCAATGTGTCGAGAATCGCGGGCTGCTTTACGGCGCCTAACGTTGCTGCGCGTTCGGCCAGTGTGACTGCCGCTGCGCCGTCGCGCAGGGATGCATCCGGGCTGGTGGCGCGCAGCCATGCGGTTTGATTGAGGACGGGCACGTGATTGGGGTCGAGGCGCAGCACAGCCTGCCAGGCCGTTAGGGCAGCGGCGGGATTCTTCTTCAAGTAGAAGAGGGCGTCGCCTAGATTGAAGTGGGCTTCTTTGAAATCGGGTTTGAGTGTGGTGGCGCGGCGGAAGTGTTCGATCGCTTCATCCACTTGCCCCTTTTGCACTTGGGCGACGGCAAGGGCATTGTGCGCCTCGGCCAGATTTTCGCGGACCACATCATTGCCTGGTACGGCATCCAACGACTGCTGGTAGTGAGGGATCGCTTGTGCGAGATCGCCCTTCATCACCAAAATGCGGCCGAGGTTGTTGTGGGCTTCGGCAGATTTGGGATCCGCAACCACAGCCTTTTCGAATTCTGCGATGGCCGCATCCTGCTTACCGGTTGAGATCAGTGCTACGCCGAGATTGCTGTGCGCGTTCGGGTACAGCGGGTTGATCTGCAAAGTTTTTTCAAAGTGCGGAATGGCCTCTTCAAATCGGCCTGCGCCGGCCAACAAGAGGCCAACGTTGCTGTGGGCCTTTTCGCTGCGTGGATTCAGTTCGATGGCTTTGTTCCACATGGCGATGGCTTCATTGGTTTTGCCGGCGACGGAGAGATCCCAGGCGCTGTTGGCGAGGCGATAGAAGTCCGTGGCGGGCGTGAGTATCTTCGTCAAGCCATCGGGCGGGATGTTTAGGAATTCTGGAATGTTTACGGCCCGATTGGCGGCGGTGGTGTTGTCGATGATGATAGGCGGGCTGTCGTTGCCATTTTCGTCGATGTGCGTGAGGAATAGGCGAGTATATTGAGACCAACTTTTGGAAGAGAACACCATCCAGCGGCCATTGGGTGAGAAGCTGTGCCAGCTGTTCATGAGCGAGGTGTTGCAGGTCATCTCGCGAGCGACGCCACCTTCTGCTGGAACAATATACAGGCGGCTATCAGGACGCATCAGCAGTCCATTGCGGGCTTTGACGAAGACGATCCAGCGGCCATCGGGAGAGATCTTTGGAAACGAGTTGCTCATGCCGTTGGCGGAGGCGCCGGCGATTGGCTGTGGTTTGCCGCCTTTGCCGTTGTTGAACGGGATGCGGTAGAGGTCGTACTGGATCTGTGTCTCGTTCGGATCGTTGGCGTATGAGGCCGGCTTTCCGCCGGCGGGATACGGTGGGCGGGCCTTCGCACGGGCGAAGACAAGATACTTTCCATCGGGACTCCACACGGCATTGGTCTGCACGTAGTCCGGGTCATCCGCGCCGGGCAGCGGCTGTAGTTTTCCAGTATCACGGCTGTACCAGGCGAGTATGCCGCGGGTGGGGAAGAACACCTGCAGGAAGTTATAGTTTGTGAAGTTAGCGACGTAGTAATTGCTTTCCAGCTCTTTGGTCGCGTCCGTGCCATTGATCATTGTGGAGACGTACTTGCCATCGGGAGATACCTGCGACATGAAGCCGACGCGGATCTTACTGCCTAACTTACCGCTGAATGAGCTCCACTCGATCACGTCCTGATCGCGGATTGACATCTCGGGCTCGATCTTCACTAGCGCGTACATGCCCTTGTCGTTGCGCGGGCCGTCCATGTCCATGCCGAGCGTCTTGCCATCGCTTGAGAAGGAGTGGCAGTTGGCGCAGGTGGATAGGCCTTCCATCATCAGGCGGCTTTGCGGCTGGCTGATGTCGCGCAGGCGCCAGGCGATGAGCGGCACCGCGGCAGGTGCGAGGGGCTTGATCACGCCCTTCTCCACTTCAGAGGGCATGAGCGGAACGTCGCGATAGAAGATGGGTGCGCCCACGGGGTCTTGTGAGGTGGCAATGACGACGCTGCCTTTCGCCGTGCCTGAGGTAATGGCGATAGTGGCCGCGCCTTTTACGGAGTGCTGTTTAATGAGCGACCAGCTGGCCTCATCGGGCGTCCAGGTATGGGCGGCTGCCTGCTGGGGAGTCAACTCGGGCGGGCGGTTGGAGGCCGATACGGCGCGTGGGTCGATAGCACCAATCTTCAGCCGCTCGCCTTGCGAAGTGAAGTGAAGAGCGGACGAGCCATCGGAGAATGTCACAGTGATCTGCCACTGGTTGTTCGTTGCGATAGGATCTCGCCAGAGGAATGTGGGTGCGGTGATATCGGGCGGGAAGCTGGAACCGTTGGCGGGGTAGTCAACCATGATGGCCGCGGGTTGCGCGGCCATCACGGTTGAGACGAGGGCACTCAGGATGATCAGTTTCAGACTCACCCTAAAATCTTAACCGAAGCCCCATCTGCAGGCGGCGGCCGAAATCCTGAGGGTATATGTCGAACGATTTGCCGAACAAACTGCTGGACAGGCTCATGTTCGGATTGTTGTGATTGGCGTTGTTCATGACGTTGAACGATTCCATGCGCAGCTGGAATTTGTATTTCTCCGTGAGCGAGAATTCCTTGGACATGGTGGCGTCGACGTTGAAGAACTGCGGGCCCCTTATGTTGGGGTAATACCAAGGGTTTGACCTGCGGGTGAAGCCAGGTACAAAACTAAAGACTGAGGTTTTGAACCAGGCATCGGGGCCGGGGTTGTCTATTTTAGGATCGCCGTTGACGACGTAGGCGCCGAAGTTGAGCAGTGTGCCGGAGTGCCAGACGCTGGTAGAGGCCAGGTTCCAGCCGCCGAGCACGGCATCGGTGAAGCGCGAACTACCTGTCAGGAACTTCTTGCCCTTACCCACGGGGAGCTGCCATGTGCCTGATGCGGTCAAGCGATGGCGGTAGCGGCCGGAATCCTCATCGGTGAAATTCTTCAGGTAATTGTCCACGTTGTCATAGAAGGTCTTGTTGGTTTGAACATTGTAGTTGTAACCGATGAGCAGCGTATAGCCGGAACTGAATGACTTTACCGCTTTCAGTTGCAGTGAATGGTAGACCATATCGCCGCCCGAAATGCCATCGATCACAGTGATATTGCCATATTGCGGATAGGGCTTTGCCAAGGTGAGCGCGGACACGGAGGACTGGTTCCAAAGGGCTCCGGGCGATAGGTTGGGCGTAGTCAGATGATAGAACGGATTGGCTACCTGAATATTGGTGGCTGATCCATATTGGAGTGCGATCCGCGGATCGGTCTGATTGATATTGTAGTTGACGTTGTTGATCTGGCTGGTACGGTTGAGGAAGTAAGTGGCATCCACCAGCAGATTTCCGGGCAATTGTCTTTGCATGGAAATGTTAATGCGGTTGCTGAACGAGCGCGGGCGATCGGGGGTGATGAAAGAGATGTTGTCGCCAATCCCGGTGTAAGCTCCGTAAGCTTTGCCGTAAGAGGGTACCACCGGCCAGGCGGAGGTGAACGGATCAGAGAGGCGCATCTGGGGCACGCCCTGCACATGCGGCGGTGCGTCTGTGTAATTGGCAAAGCCGGCATTGGGAGAGCTGAATTGATCTACTGCGCCGGAGTTCATGTTGTGAGGCAGGGCGTAGCGGCCGAAGGCGGCGCGAACGGACATCTTGCTGGAGAGGCGGTAGGCCCCGCCAATTCGCGGCGACCAGACGCCTTTGTCGGCATTCCATGCAGTGCGATTGTTATTGCTGGTGAACTGAAATGCGCCATTGAGAATCACCGGGCCTGAATAGAACTGCTTGGTGCCGGCAGGCAACTGAATGTTCTGCAGTTCGGGAATCGGCTTGGTAAGATCCATCGGCGCCGTGAGGCGGTTCTGTTCTTCCGAGTAAGGCTGATCGAATTCATAGCGCAAGCCAAGATTCAAAGTGAAATTCCTGGAAATCTTGATGTCGTCATTGACGAACACACCGAAGAAACGTGTGGAAACTGTCGGCTTTATCAAGCTCGACATGGAGGTTTCGTTGCTGTCCCAACCACTGGGGCTTGCTCCAACCGGAACTACCGCGCCAAGCAGGAAGGCGGCATAGGGGTTGCCTGCATTATTCAAGTTGGGACTGATGTAAGTGGAGTTGGTAATGTCGCCGTTGAAGCCAAAACCAGGGTTGGCGTTCTGAATCAGACTGGGGGCATGGGTGCCGAGCGTTTCAAAACCGGCTTTGAGATAGTGTCGCCCCTCCTGTCGCGAGATCTTGAGGTTGAGACCGTCACCGCTGGGAGTCTGGTTCCAGTAGCCGCCAGAGGGCCCCATACCTAGCCAGCGTCCGCCGTCTCCGCTGATGGTCATGCGTGCTTCCAGTTTGGGGAAGCTAGGATCGCTGTAGAGCGGCGCATAGAACTTGCTGTTCGGATAAAGGCTGGCGAACGTGAAGTCCTGCGCCTGCGCGGCAAAATGCGAGGCATCGGTGAAGTTATGATAGTCCACCGCGGCTGTGATGATCGTCTTTGGGTCGAGCGTATAGGTAATGGTGCTGGAGTAAGTGTTGCCGTCTCGCTGACTGCCGCGGTCGCTGTCGAAGACTGGCGAGCCGGTGGGGTTGCCTACCGATGCAGGCGTACGGAAAATCTGGGCGCGAACACTGATGTTGAGCCTGTCGTTCACGTGATAGTCAATACGATCCGCAAAGTTCTTGTAAGGATATTGGACGGGCAAGGCCGTGACGTAATTGTTGAGGTGATCCCAACCGCTGCCAGGGCCTGTTGGCTTCCATAGCGCGGTCATGTACTTCACGGCGACAGGGTCCAGCTTCGATCCGGGAATCACGTTGCCGGGGAAAGGCGTGCGCGTGACGGTGGCGCCATTGGCGGAGGTTTGCGTGGTCCAGGGATCGTAGATGGTCAAGGTAGTGCCTGTTTTGTTGATCGACTTGGAGAAGTCGCCTACCCGCTCCAGATCGGTTGGAAGTGTTGCCGTGTACGGGGTGCCGGCGTTGGCGAATTTCCAGCCTTCATAAGATACGAAGTGGAACAACTTGTTCTTGATGATTTTGTGCCCGACGGTGCCGCCGAACATGTGCTGGCGGTCGAGGTTTACGGTGCGGAAATAGCGATCGGAGACCGCATTTGTCCATGGGTAACGGCCATTATAGAACGCGCTGCCGTGCAGGACGTTGGTGCCGCCTTTGGTCACAATCGAGATGGCCGAGCCGGAGCCGTGGCCGAACTCCGCGTCCACTGTATTTTGGGAAATGGTAACTTCCTGAACCATGTCCACGGCGGGAACGTAACCTGTCTTGACGCTGACGCCGACGCGGCTGCCGTCCACCTGAAGATCGTTGGAGAAGTTTGCACCGCCACCAACGCTCATGCGGCCCGGGCCCCAACTGTTGAACGGTTGGTATTCGCTTTGGGTATCGTCCTTAAGCACGGAGGGGTCGAGCGTGGCGAGCAGGAAGGGGTTGCGGTATAGTTGCGGGAGCTCTTCGCTAAGTTTGGCCTCGACGGTGGTTTCAAGGCTGCTGTTGGTGAACTGCACCTGGCTTGCTTCCGCGGTGACGGTCACAGTGTCCTTTGTACTTCCTGCGCGCAGGGACGCGTCGACGGTGACGTCTCCACGAGCAGTGAGAGGCACATTGGACTGCAGGAACTTGGTGAAGCCCGGTGATTCGACGCTGACGCTATAGGTGCCAGGCTCGACGAGATCGAAAATGTAGCGGCCTGTTGCATTCGTGGTGTGAGCCACGGTGATGCCGGTATTGTTATTGCGCAAGGTTACCGCGGCTCCAGTGATCACCGCATCGGATGAGTCCCTTATAGTTCCTTGAATTCTGCCGCGGTATTCTTGTGCAATTGAAAGTGGCGCAAACAGCGCGATGAAAACGAACGCACTGCACAGTGGCGCGTACTTCATTTGAACATTTCTTATTCGAGTCAGCATCCTGGCTTTCCCCCCCATGGTCAATATTTGAACAGATATTCTTTAGTGGACTGGAGAAACATATCACTGTTAGTTACACAAGTCAACGCCAGTCGTAACTAAAGATAAGCAGACTAATATATCTGTAAGTTCGCGAAATGGGCGATGGTTCCGACATCGACCCAAAGTGCGAGCAGTCCGCGGGAGTCGCCGTGTTTGAGATCGGAGACGATCATCCGAGAAAGAGCAGTTCAACGCATCTGGAAAAGCTATCTCCAAAATTTAGCATCGGTTGCATACAACGATTAGCTCGTTGAGCGGTTTGCCATCAACGAACTCCATGACGATGTAATTGGGGTCGGTGTCGGTTTCGACGGCGTGGATGGTGACGATGTTGGGGTGATTGAGCCCGGAAGCGGTGCGGGCTTCACGGATGAAGCGCTGGCGGCGGTCGTCTGTGCCGAGGGCCTGGTTGAGCAGGGTTTTGATGGCTACGGTGCGGTCGAGCTTGGAGTCATGGGCTTTGTAGACAGCGCCCATGCCGCCTTCGCCGAGCTTGGAGTCGATGCGGAAGTGAGCTAGGGTTTGGCCGACCATGAGTTAAATTGTAGCTGATTGTGGGTATGGCGACTCAATAAGCCAAGGGAGGACGCGAGATTCGAAGGACTAAGGCCGTTTGCCTAAGCCTTCCGCGATCATTGCCGTGACCAAATGGTTGAGGCTTACTCCCTGCTTGTCCGCTTTGGCCGCGAGGCGGGCATGGAGGCTTCGTGGAAGGCGCTGACGCCATTGGCCTGAGATGGAGCCGGGCTGGGGGATTGGATCACCGTGCCTGGCGCAGCTTAGGAGATAGGATTTTACTGCATCGGCGCCTTGCTCAATCGCTTGCTGAGGGGGCTCGCCGTCGGATATACAGCCGGGCAGGTCGGGGTACTCGATCGCGAATCCACCTCCATCTTCCGCAGAAAGGGCACGGATGGTGAAGGGGTAGGAGTCAATAAGGGCTTTGTCAATTTTCATCTATTTCAACTACTCGGCTGACTCATTCTATAAACAATCGAATGTAAACGCTCTTAATTGGCCGGTGTGCGGGGACCGATAGCCGCCAGGCTGCAGAGTGACGAAAAATAACGTGGCTTGTTCCATTTTGATCGTGGTCAATGCCCAGGCTCCTGGCAACCACTTTCAAATCCTCCATTTGTCAATCGCGAGGATTTCGCCGCATCTTGGCGAGCAGTTTTCCTACGTTCGACACGATCAGATTGTAACACGCAAGGTGTGGCGCGCAGGTGCCAAGTTGCTGAATGTTATTCCATGCGCCAGGGGGAAACATTCGGCCACTTCTTTAGTTCGTCAGTTGCCCAGTTGCTGGTCTTGTCCTTGTGGCAGATGATGCAGGCGTTGGGGATCTTTTCGCGTTCGGACTGGGCGGGCGTGATGAACTTAAAGGTGTGGCTGCGGACGTTGACGACGTCGATGGTGGCGGCGATTTTGGGCATGTGGCAGGCGGCGCATTCGCTGCCGGTGCTGCCTGCTTTGTGATGCGTGTGCGCTTCGATCGATGCGGCGCGCGGGCCGTTGGGCGACTTGGTGTTATGGCAGGTGAGGCAGAGGGCGTTGCCTGCAAGCTTGGTGTCGCCGGGGTTCTTCGTGCCATGGACGTCGTGGCAGTTGGAACACTTGATTCCGTGGGCATACATTGCGGACTGCACGTAATCGTTGCCCTGCATGCGGTTCTTGTGAGCGGTGCCGTCGGGGAAGTGCGTGAAAGTTGTCTCGCCAAGTTTGTGCTCTTCGAGTGTCCATGTGTCGGAAAGGCGGTCGCCGGGCTGATAGCTGGTTGCCCAATCGTAGTATTTGCCGTTGATGGGATTGTTCTTGGGCTGGCCTTGTGAGTGGCATTGGATGCAGACGTCGTTTGCGCGCACGAAGTCGAGTCGGGCGGCGTTGACGATGTTGGTGCGGGCGGGCTTCTTTACGTGGTCGCTTCCTGCGCCGTGGCACTTTTCGCAGCCGACGTTCCATTCGGTAACGGCCTGTGTGGCCAGGTTGTAGTTTGTTGAATGGCAGCCGTCGCAGAGCGGGCCGGTGGGACGTTGCATCTGGTCTGCCGGATAGTGCTTGGTCCACCAGTCCGTGCCGTCCTTGGCATAGTATTTGCGCCAGGTCTTGGCGGCAACGTCCCACTGCGCGCCGTAAACGAAATAGTCGTTGCCGATTTTGGTGAAGTAGCGCTGTTTCCAGCGGCTACCGTAGGTGTAGAGTATGTCCTCTTTCTTGAAGGTGACCAGCGGGTCGGGCTTTGAGAAGTCGCCCAGGATGGCTTCCGGATGGGCCTTCACATCGACCAGAATATTAGCCATACGGGTCTTCTTCCAGCGCGAGTAGACTGCGCTGTGACACGACTGGCACTTCTCTGAGCCGACGAAATCTGCCGCGGACAATGCCGCGGCTGTGGTTAGAAAGAGGACAAGCATTCTCATTTGGTCGCCATGAATTTTACGCACACAGGTGCGCCGACCTTATACTCCTGGCCGGTGGGAGTAAGTGCGCCAGTCTTGGTGTCGATCTTAAAGACCACCACGTTGTCGGTATCCTGGTTGGCTGCGATCATCCATTTGCCTGTCGGGTCGATGCCGAAGTTACGCGGGGTTTTGCCTTTCGTCGAGGTGTTGCCAAGCGCGGTGAGCTTGCCGGTTTTCTGATCCAATTTGAACGCTGCGATGGAATCGTGTCCGCGGTTGGAGCCGTATACGAATTTGCCATTCGGGTGAACCTGAACGTCGGCGGTGGTGCTGTTACCCTTGAAATCGGCGGGCAGCGTGGTGATGCTCTGAATTTCGGTCAGCTTGCCGGCGGCTGCGTCCCAGTTGAACGCAGTGACCTTCGAGCCCATTTCATTGATCGCGTAGGCGTACTTGCCTTTGGGGTGGAAGGCGAAGTGTCGCGGGCCGCCGCCTGGCATGACGCTGGCGTAGGGCGGATCGTTGGGCGTGATGGTGCCTTTTGACGCGTCGAATTTGTAGACGAAGATTTTGTCTTGACCGAGGTCGGCGACGATGGCGAAGCGGTTGTCGGCGGACATGTTGATGGAGTGCGCGTGCGGGCCTTCCTGGCGGCGTTTGTCAGGGCCGGTGCCTGCGTGCTGCTGGAAGCCGGTGGATTCGCCCAGGCTGCCATCATCCTTCAACGGATAGACCGCTACGCTGCCGCTGGTGTAGTTGACGACGGTGAGGAACTTGCCGGTGCGGTCGAGGTTCAAGTGGCACGGGCTGCTGCCGCGCGAAGAGACGGAATTCATTTTGGTGAGCTTACCGCCAGCTTCGATTTTGAAGGCTGTAACGGTGCCGCCCTTGCCTTCTTCGCCGACGGCGTAGAGCCATTTGTGATTCGGATGGATGGTTACGAACGATGGGTTGCTGGTTTCGGCGGCGGTCTCCGGCTGGGAGAGCTTGCCTGTTGTGGAGTCGAATTTCGCGACCTCCACGCCTTTGCTAACGCCTTTGGTGTAGGTGCCGAAGAAGACGAGAGACTGTTTGTCAGCGGCGAAGGCAAACGATGCCATCGCCAGAACGATCATGGTGAAACGAAGACGCATTTGATTATCAGAGCGCATTGCGAAGCGCAAAGCAACTGGTTATGGTTATTCTAGAAGATACTGACCATGTCGAAGACTGAATCCAAGAAGACGGCGGCCCCCGTGGCGGCGAAAGTAACGAAGCATGAACGGCGCGATCCATCGCAACCATTGAGTGGGAATCAGCACTTGTTGCGGTGGGTGGAAAAGATGGCGCACCTGACCAAGCCGGCGGCTATCCATTGGGTGGATGGCTCCAAGGAAGAGTACGACGAACTCTGCCAAAAGATGGTGGACGCCGGGACATTCACCAGGTTGAATCATAAGGCATGGCCGGGATGCTTCTATGCACGGTCGGATTCGAGCGATGTCGCGCGCGTCGAGGACCGCACGTTCATCTGCTCGCTGTCGAAGGACAGCGCTGGGCCAACCAACAACTGGGAAGACCCGTATGTGATGCGCAAGAAGTTGAAGTCGCTGTTCAACGGGGCGATGCAGGGGCGGACCATGTACGTGTTGCCGTACAGCATGGGGCCGATTGGTTCGCCGATGTCGCAGATTGGCGTGCAGTTGACCGACTCTCCTTACGTGGTGGTCAGCACTCGTACGATGGCGCGCATCGGGCTGCCGGTTTTCAAGTTGATTGATCAGGACTTCAAACGCGTGGTGCCTTGCATGCATAGTGTGGGCATGCCGCTGGTGCACGGACAGGCCGATGTGACGTGGCCGTGCAATAAAGAAAAGTACATCGTACATTTCCCTGAGACGCGCGAAATCTGGTCGTATGGTTCGGGCTACGGCGGAAACGCGTTGCTTGGCAAGAAGTGCTTCGCCCTGCGCATCGCTTCGAACATGGCGCGCGACGAAGGCTGGATGGCCGAGCACATGTTGATTCTTGGCGTGGAGTCGCCCGACGGTGAGAAAACCTACGTTGCGGCGGCCTTCCCCAGCGCTTGCGGCAAGACGAATCTGGCGATGCTGGTTCCGCCGAAGAGCTTCAAGGGTTGGAAGGTGTGGACCGTGGGTGACGATATCGCCTGGATTCGGCCGGACAAGAATGGCCATCTGCGAGCCATCAATCCGGAAGCTGGTTTCTTTGGGGTTGCGCCGGGAACGTCGATGAAGACGAATCCGAATGCGATGGCCGCGCTGCGCAAGAATACGATTTTTACGAATGTGGCGCTGACTCCCGAAGGCGGCGTGTGGTGGGAGGGCATGACCGATGTGCCGCCGGCGGAATGCACGGATTGGCAGGGCAACAAATGGACGCCAGCGATTGCGCAGGAGACTGGCGCGAAGGCGGCGCATCCGAACGCGCGGTTCACGGCGCCGGCGAATCAGTGTCCGACGATCGATCCGAATTGGGAAGACCCGCATGGCGTGCCGCTGAGCGCGATTATCTTTGGCGGACGTCGCGCGACAACGATTCCGCTGGTGTATCAGGCGTTCAACTGGAGCTCGGGCGTTTACATGGGCGCGACGATGGGCTCGGAGATGACGGCCGCGGCGGCTGGCACGATCGGCAAAGTGCGGCGCGATCCGATGGCTATGCTGCCGTTCTGCGGATATCACATGGGCGACTATTTCCGGCATTGGATCAAGATGCAGCGCTCGTTGAAAGAGACGCCGCGCATCTTCCATGTGAACTGGTTCCGCAAAGACAAAGAGGGTAAGTTCCTGTGGCCGGGCTTCAGTGAGAACATGCGCATTTTGAAATGGATTGTGGATCGCGCGCGCGTTCGTGCCCATGCCAGCGAAACGCCGATCGGCTGGATGCCGCGGTATGAAGATATCGAATGGAAGGGGCTGCCATTTTCCGCGGAGAAGTTCGAGGAGTTGCAGTCGTTCGATACAAAGGGCTGGCGCAGCGAGGTGATTGGGCATGAGGAGTTGTTCCTGGATTTGCACGATCATTTGCCGCCGGAAATGATCTATGAGCGCGAGCTGTTGATTTGCCGGTTGCAGCCGGCAGAGAAATGAGGTTGCCACGAATGATGAGTCGACGGAAATATCTCGGGCTGATGGGCTCTGCGCCGTTGATGGCGCAGGCTCCGGCTGCGGCGCCTGCGGCGCCGGAGCTGGACTGGCACGAGGCGAAGAAGTTCACGGTGGAAGGGCAGGGCTTCAAAGACGTGAAGTCTGTCTACGACCGCCTGCCCTTGCGCGCAGAGGCCACAGTGCGTCCGGAGGTGTGGGGGTTGAGTCGGAATTCGGCTGGCATCCTGGTTCGGTTCATGGCCGACACGAGGGCGATCCATGCACGCTGGACGGTCACGGGCAAGAATCTGGCTGGGGTGAACATCACAGCTGTGGCTTCCAGCGGGCTGGACCTGTATGCAAAGACCGACGCCGGAAAGTGGCGCTGGTTGGGCATCGGGAAGCCAACGAAGTTTCCTGATAACACCGACGCGTTGGCCGAAGGCCTGATCCCGGGATATCGCGAATACATGCTGTACCTGCCGCTGCGTAACAATGTGACGGCTTTGGAAATCGGCATTTCCAAGGATGCGAAGATCACGCCGGGACCGCAGCGTCTACCTGGCGCGAAGCCGATTGTGTTCTACGGAACGTCAATCACGCATGGCATCTCGGCTTCGCGAGCGGGCATGACCCACGTCGCAATTCTAGGCCGGATGATGAATCGCGAAGTGATCAACCTTGGGTTTTCCGGCAACGGAAAGATGGAGCCTGAAGTTACTAAGTTCGTAGCTGAGATTGACGCGGAGGCGTATGTGCTCGATTGCCTGCCTAACATGAACGCAAAAGAAGTAACTGAGCGCGCGGAGAATTGCGTGAACACGCTGCGTGGGGCGCATGCCAAGACCCCCATCCTTCTGGTGGAAGACCGCAATTACGGGAACGGATTTCTGGTGGAATCGCGCAAGAAACACAACGACGATAATCATGACGCTCTGCGCGCTGTCTACGCCAAGATGCAGAAAGTGAAGTTTCCTGGCCTCTTCTATCTGAAGGCGGACCATCTTGTAGGGCTTGACGGCGAAGGGCTGATCGACGGTTCGCACCCCACCGATCTGGGCTTTATGCGCCAGGCCATCGAGTTTCAAAAAGTGCTGGCCAAGATGCTGAAGTAGGTCAGCTCACCTTGTACTTGCGGATCATTTCCGGCGACGGATCGATCCCTAGTCCCGGCACGCGCGGCACTTCGATGCAGCCATCGTTTACGGGAAACAGCGGCAGGGCTAAGTTGTACTGACTTTCCACCGCCGGGTACGTTTCCATAATCAGCGCATTCGGTATGCTGGCCAGCAGATGTAGCGCCATGTGCGGACTGCCGTGCGGCGAAAACGGAATGTGATGGGCCGAGGCGAGTGCGGCGATCTTGCGCCCTTCCGTAATGCCTCCGGAAAGAATCGTGTCGCACTGCAGGACGTCGACAGCCTGGGCCTGGATCAGGTCGCGTGCGCCCCATCGAGTGAATTCGTTTTCACCGGCGGCGATGGGGATATCGAGTACGCGCTTCACTTCGGCGCAACCCTGGAAATCGTCCGGTTCCACGGGTTCTTCAAACCAGAACGGATTGTACTTTTCCACCATGCGTCCGAAGCGGATCGCCTCGGCGGCGGTCCAACGGTTGTTGGCGTCGATCATCAAATCAATCTTCGGCCCGATCGCTTCGCGGACTGCGCGGACGCGTTCGTGATCCAAGGCCATCGGTTCGCCGCCGATCTTCATCTTGACGGAGCGGAAGCCCTCCTTCACGTACCCAGTCATCTCGCGCACCAACTCGTCGACACCCTTGCCTTCCTCGTAGTAGCCGCCGGCTGCGTACACTTTGACCTTTGTGTTGAACACGCCGAGCACGTCGCAGACGGGTAAACCAAGCGCTTTTCCGATGATGTCCCAAATGGCGATATCGACCGAACCCATCGCGGCGATGTACAGCCCCTTGGCGACGGGCTTGCGATTGAAGCGGTACATGCGGTCCCAGATCGCTTCACTGTGGAAGGGGTTCATGCCTACGATGCGCGGCAGAAGTTGTGAAGTGATGATGTCGTGGTTGCCTGCGGAGATGCTGCGGCCCACAATTCCCGCGTCAGTGTGAACTTCCACCTGCGTCATGCCAGGTGCACCGCCTCCGCTTTCGATGGTGCCATTGCGCTTGCGCGCAGTCTTGCCTGGAAACCGTAGGCGAAGGAATTCGATGCGCGTGATCTTCATCGGCGGCGGTGCCGCGAGAAGGGGCAGGTTGAGGGCTGCGGCACCGGCCGTGGATAAGAATGTTCGCCTGTTCATGGACGAAGTATATCGGAACCGTGAGCGCGGGCGGGAGTGGCTGCCACTACGATGCTTTGCGATTCGATACTATGTAGTCGAGGATTATCCCATGCAAAGACGCGATTTGCTCATGTCCGCTGGCGCAGCGGCCGGCTTGACGATACTCAAGAGCGGTACACTGCGCGGCCAGAATGCTCCAAGTAAGAAGTTGAATGTTGCGCTTGTCGGCGTTTGGGGGCGGGGAACCGCCCACTACAACGTGTTGCGCAACGAGAACGTGGTCGCTATATGCGACGTTAACGACCTGCGCACGAAAGAGGCTGCGGCCATCTTCCCCAAGGCCAAGACCTATTTTGACTGGCGGCCGATGCTCGACCAGAAAGACATTGAAGCGGTGATCATCTGCACCACTGACCATCACCATGCGTTTATCGCCAACTGGGCGTTGAACCGCAACATGCATGTCTACTGCGAAAAGCCGCTCGGCATCACAGTGGAAGAGGTGCGCACGGTGCGCGCCAATTACAATTCACGCAAGGCAAAGGTGGCCACGCAGCACGGCACGCAGCGCCATGCGTATCCGAACTTCGAGCGGTTGCGCGAGCTGATTCTTGACGGCGCCATCGGAGAATTGAAGACCGTTCACAGCTGGGATGCACGGCAATTGCCGCGGCCTGGATATCCGGCCGGCGATGGCCAGGCGCCAGCTTCGCTGCACTATGAGCAATGGATCGGCCCCTCGCCGTATCACCCTTACAGCCCGCAATACTTTGGCGGGTCGGCCGGCTTGAACTGCCTGTTCTGGAACATGTATCGCGATTTTGGCGTGGGACAGATGGGCGACATGGGCGCGCATACGATCGACCTGCTGTGGAATGCGATCGATGCCGGAGCGCCGACTGGAATCGAAGTTGACCAGGACGTGAGCGATAAGTACAACCCCGATATCAATCCGGTGAAATTGAAGGTGAACTTCGAGCATCCGGGCAATAGCTGGCGTGGTCCGGTGAATGTGGTGTGGTATCAGGGCGGTTTGAAGCCGACTCCTCCGAAGGGTTATATCGATATCTCGAAGGTTGGCAATGGTGCCATATTCGAAGGCACCAAGGGCAGTATCTTCGCAGACTTTACCACTCGCGTTATTATTCCGAATAATGACGATGGTGACATGGCCTACTACAAGCGCCGCGCGAAGAGCGACATGTTACCGCTCATCCAAGGGACAGGGCAGGTTACTCAGGCTCAAGCGCGTCCCGGCGGCGGTGGTGGAAATCGCGGTGGTGGCGGAAATCGTGGCGGTGGTCAGAACAGGCCGGCGCTGCCTTCGGGCATGACGGCGATGCCAAGCGCGGAAGTGGGCCCGAGCGGTTTCCCGGCGATTCAGTTTATGGACGGGAAGATTCCTCCGGCGGTGGGTATGCCGAATACCGCCGTTACGAATATTGTTGAGGCGGAAAAGGCCGGTCGTACGATGGGAGCTCCCGGTGCGGATGTGTTCCAATTGGATTGGCTCGATGCCTGCAAGGGTAAGTCGAACAATGTGGTTCATGGTACCAGTAGTAAGACGCATTGCGACTTTGAATATGCGGGTACGATGATGGAGCAGATGCTGCTTGGGTTGGTTGCGCACAGGGTTGGGAAGAAGTTGGAGTATGATCCCAAGACTGGGCGTGTTACTAACTCTAGTGAGGCCAATGATTATTTGAAGCGGTCGTATCGGGCTAACTGGACTTTGAATGGTTAGTTAGGTAGGGCAGAATGGCATTCTGCGGCCGAGTGGCACTCGGCCAAAAGCCGATTAACAATCGGCTGCAGATTGCCAATCCAATGTCGCTTACATTGCGTTGATGAGGCGAGCTTCCGATTTGGTGAGCGATTCATTGGG
>CAIRSA010000517.1 GCA_903881085.1 uncultured Acidobacteriia bacterium | reverse complement strand
GGCGATTCGCCGGTCCAATTTGCGATCAAACTGATTCCTTCACACGCCCTGAGGGAGCGGTCCTCCTCGCAGATTCACGCTCTACCCGCGGATTCGCGGTGGCTTTGTTGAAGCCCGCCCTACCACTCTACGCCGCGGGCACGCAGGTCTTTCTCTAGCTTTTCCAAGCCTAAAAACTGCTCGGCTTGGATTCCGTGTGCGCGTGCGCCCTCTACGTAGGCAGCGATATCGTCCGTAAAGAAGCACTCCTCGGGAGTCCCGTCAGCGTGAGACAAAGCAGTCAGGTACATGGCGGCACCGGGCTTCATTTGGCGCACTTCATGCGACAACACCTGGGCATGGAAGTGCCGCAATAACGGATATTGCGCGCGCAGAAAGGGAATGTGAATCGCATTTGTATTCGATAGCAATACCAGGCGATAGCGTTCGCGTAGACTCAGCAGCATGGACTCGGGAATAAATGTCTGCGGCAAAAAGATCAGGCACCAGATTTCGCTAAATTCGGCGAATGTCATCTCGCCGCCGATCAGTTCCATCGATTGGCGGAAAAACTCCTCAGGCTCGATCGAGCCTGACTCAAAGGCGTGAAACAGCCCGGTGGTGGCAAACCGTTTTTGCAGTTCGGCGGCGGGCACGCCGCATCGGGAAGACATGGCATCGTATGCAGCGGGAAAATTCAGCGGGACAATCACGTTGCCGAGGTCGAGAATAATAGTTTTGAGCATGCGGGATTTCTTTATTGTAGCGATCCCTGCAATGCTATAACTAGAGAAGTCCATGCGCACCGTTTTCCTCTGCTACGCCCGGCAGGATTCCCCGCTCGCCCACGACATTGCCCAATTCCTTGTGCGTGGGGCGGACGTGCGATTTTTCATCGAAGATGGCGTCATCGATTCGCCTGCTGAACTGATAGAGAAGATCCGCGAAGGACAG
Source organism: uncultured Acidobacteriia bacterium (assembly GCA_903881085.1). GTDB lineage: Bacteria > Acidobacteriota > Terriglobia > Bryobacterales > Bryobacteraceae > CAIRSA01. The sequence goes on along the minus strand of CAIRSA010000517.1, from coordinate 44,094 downwards.
ACGGCCGATGTGATTCTGGCGCTGCTCTCGCCGCATTCAGCGCCGGTCAAGTGGATTCGAGACTACTGGCAGCCAGTTCTGTTTGATGAGCCCGAGGCGGCCGGCATTCCCGTCGGAATTATCCGCGCGGCTGAATGCAACTTCCCTGCCCTGCTGCGGCGCAAGAACTTTTTCGACCTTGAAGCGGGCACGCTGGCAACCCAGCGCGAAATCCGCCGCTGGTTGATCAGCATGGACGCGGTGAGAGAGTATCCGGATGGCATTCCGCAGATCGCGCCAGAAGAGTTCGACCTGGAACCGATGATGCAGCAACTGGCTGACGCTCCGGGCGCCGCATCGGCGACCGCCGGCGAAACAGTAACCTTCATCAAGTCAAGCTGGAAGGACTATGAAAGTGTCCACTGGCTGCACTGCGCCATGCGCCCCTTTGTTTCTCTGGTTGGCGAACTGGCTGCCGCGTTGAAGATCCAGACTTCGGGCGAACTCGAACAGAACCTCACTCAGATCCGCGAGGCCTGCGTTTCGCGCCGTCCACTATTGATATTCGACGGCATCACACAGTCTCTGTTTGGACAACTCTCGCCCGGAGGCCGCAGTTCGTCCATCGCCATAGCTCCAGAACACCTTCGCAAATCGGTTGGCCCTACGAAGTTGCACCGCGCCGCGGCCGTCTGCTCACAGGCCGGGTTCCGCTGGCATCTGGTGGAAGAGATCGCGGGAAAGGCCGGTGCGCTTGATAACTCGCACCTCATCGCGCTCAACAAAACGGGGCGATTCCGGCTGCGCAAGCCTTCGTTGCCAGAGGAGCCGCTGGTGTTGCCGCATGCCCGCGCTGTTTGGAACCGCTTTCGCTGCTGGGCATCGGACGAAGCAGGCTGCCTGGAAGATCTGCCGGATCTCGAACTTGCCATCGACCGTTGCCTCGCTCGCGCCTTCATTCAGGAGACTTGGACGCTGGCCTGCGAACTTTCCCGCGCAGCCTATTTGCTGACGAAGAAGCAGAACCGGTTGGTAGAAGCCTTTCATTGGATGGATCAGCTTTCGCAGGTCGCTATGCGAAAGGGCGATCGGGCCATGCTCGAGGAGTGTACCCGCGAAACGCGCTGGATTCTGGAAGCCTGGAACCGGCCGCTCTATCTGGCGGCAAGCGCTGAAAAGCAAGACGAACAGCTCAGCCTGTTTTAACCTCGGACATCCTGACCTCGACGGGGAATTGGGCCGGATAATGGAGATTCAATTGATCCCGAAGAACCGCTTACTAACGTGCGCGGCTCGGTGAACAGGAGGTAACCGCTAACCGAGCCGCGCACGTTAGTTAGCGGTTTTGGCTCATGCTATTTCCCTGCATGCAACGCACTCGTCACCTGCCGGATGACTCGCATTGAGGGCAGTCCCCAGCTTTCGGAGTCGAGCATTCCCGCACAATTTGCGGAAAACTACTTCCCCAGGTTTGGAGACTACACTTCTTTCCGTGGAAACTTATAGCCCGCCTACCGCATCTACTCTCGCAGGTGGAGGTCTTTATGATCCGTACCAAACAACTTACAACGCGCCTGAAGGCAGTTACAGCGCCGTGGGATGAAGCCAAGCATCAAGCACTACCCCTTTTCACCGCGCTGTTGGTTCCAACAGCTTTAATGGCGGCGGCCCTAGCGTTCTGGCGACTAGCAGCCGATATGAGTTGGACGGGAGAATTCCCGATCGAACGCGGCCTGTTCTCGCATTGGCAGGTTTGGATGAGCCTCGGCGTGCTCATGGAAATCGCAGCATATCATTTACGGCGGCGGCAGAATTGACCGCGACTTCTGTTATTCTGGACAATAGATGGCATACGGGACTCGTTCCTACGCACAAAACTACTCGAATTTCGGCGGTACTCCGCAGGCCGTAAAGTGGCTCCTGATCGTCAATATCGGGGTCTTCGTACTCAACTTCATAGCCGTCCAGGCTGGAGCAGGGGCGTTTTTTAACCACTTTGCACTGGTTCCGGCTGCCGTGGTGCACTTTTTCGCCATCTGGCAACTGTTCACCTACATGTTTCTGCATGACCCATATGGGTTCACGCACATCCTGTTCAACATGCTGACGCTGTACATGTTCGGCGTTGACCTGGAACGCAGATGGGGCTCCAAGCGCTTCCTGCAGTTCTACTTCACGTGCGGTGTGGGTGCGGGAATCTGCGTGGTGCTGGCCAACCTGCTTTTCGGCAACATGAATGGACGTACGATTGGCGCATCTGGCGCAATCTATGGGCTGTTGATGGCGTTCGGCATGCTGTATCCAGACCGCACGCTGCTGTTCAGCTTCCTGTTCCCGATCAAGGCAAAATATTTTGTGATGATCCTGGGCGCCATTGCTTTCTTAAGCTCCATCAGCGCCTCCGATAGCGGCGTCAGCCATGTGGCCCACCTGGGTGGCATGATCTTTGGATACATCTATTTGCGGTCCTATTCGCCGTCGAACTTCGACCTCGGCGCATATCTGAGATTTCAATATAAAGAGTGGAAGCTGCAGCGTGCGAAACGCAAGTTCCAGGTTTATATGAAGAAGCAGAACGACCGCCCAAGTCGCGGGCCTTGGGTCAACTAGGGCGTCGTTGCCTAATAGACTAGTCTTTCTTCTTGCAATCCGCATTTTTGCCTAATATAGTTGGCACTGTGTTGGATTTAATTTCCATTGGGAGCCAGGTCTCCGAGCGCCGCAGAGCTCTAAGGCTGAGTCAGACGGAACTCGCCCAAAGGGCGGGAATCAGCCGCGCTACATGGGATGCGCTGGAAAATGCACGTTTGCAAGAACTTGGATCAACAAAGCTCACGCGCCTCCTTACCACCATCGGCTTGGAGTTGATTCGACAAACAGCTACAAACCGGCGTCCCAAGCTGGAAGACCTATGGCAAGAGAATCGATATGAGGAAAGGATGGACCGGCACCCCTGAGGCAGCAAGACTGCTTGACCGTAACGAGGGGGGTGGGAGCACCTTGGAATCCCAAGGCTTGAAATTTCTGAAAATGGCAGGCGCCTCCGCTTCGGGAAACCAACCGCCGCCCGCCAGCGTCCATACAATCTGATATATTTGGGGTTTAAGGGGAAACGCAAGCCGTGAAGAAATTTCTAATTGTACTTGGCAGTGCGCTGCTGGTCACTTTTGCCGTGGCGCAACAAGGACCAATCAAAGAGTCAGGCGAAACCGTTGCCCGTCCAAAGAAAAAGGGCGGCGATGCTGCGGAACCCGAGGCCCCTGCCAAGATTCCCTCCAAATTTAACAAGAAGGACAGCATGCCGCTGGATGGCACCGCTACCTTCAAAAGCGACGTCAGCACAGTCAGTGTCGACGTGGCCGTCATGGACAAGAACGGCAACTTCATTCCCAACATCCCGCGCGGCAACTTCCGCGTCCTGGAAGATGGAGCGCCCCAGCAAGTCTCCGGTTTCAGCATCGGAGAGGCGCCCATGACCATCTGCATGGTGATTGAATTCAGCAACTTATTCCAGCAGTATTACAGCCAGGGCTGGTATGAAACGCTCACTTACTCCTATTCCTTCATCCAAACGCTGAAAAAAGAAGATTTTCTTGCCGTCGTCGCCTTCGACCTGCGCCCGGAGATACTTTCCGATTTCACCACCGACCGCTCAAAGGCCCAGGAAGCCATGCAGCGACTGCGCATTCCGGCCTACTCGGAATCAAATCTGTACGATGCACTTACAGACACCGCCGAGCGCATGCAGGAGATCGAAGGCCGCAAGGCGATTCTTTTCATCGGTTCCGGCCGCGATACGTTCAGCAAAATCACCTTCGACCAGACCCGCAAGAAGCTGCAGAACGCAAGTGTGCCGATCTATTCCATCAGTACCATGCAGATCCTGCGCGAACGCATGGACGCCTCCAACCGCATGGGCGCGATCCAACGTCTCGATTGGCTCCAGGCCGATAACCAAATGAAAACATTCACCCGCGAAACCGGCGGCCAGGCCTTCCTGCCGCGCTTCATGGGCGAGATGCCGAACATCTTCCGCGCCGTCCACCAGTCGTTACGCAACCAGTATATGGTTACTTATCAACCATCTAACCAGTTGAAGGACGGCAAGTTCCGCAAAATTAAAGTGGAGTTGGTGAATCCGGCAACAGGCGAACCGTTGAGCATTGTCGATGAAAAAGGCAAGCCCATGAAGTATACAATCATTGCAAAACAGGGGTATACGGCCCCGCGCGAGGTGGAGTAAGACAAACACCTGAGAAAACTTCAGTCCTCAACACAAAACGGCACGAAGTCAAGCACTGAATCCTGCGTCTTTCCAAGCCGATAGAAAGTCGTTGACAGATGAGTTTCAGCTCTGTTAACTTTCGATAGTTCATGTCTCTCGCCAATTCCAAATCAGTCAGCCCTGGCACCCGTCTTCTTCTGGTGGACGACAACGAATCAGGGTTGGCCGCACGAAAATCAGTACTAGAAGAACTGGGCTACTGGATCACCACCGCAACTGACCCCGAAGAAGCGCTTTCCTATTTCATCCGCGGCGACTTTTCACTTGTAGTGACAGACTTTAAGATGCCGAAAATGACTGGGCCTGAACTCATCGTCAAGCTCAGAGAATTGGAACCACAACTACCGATCATACTTATTTCAGGCTTTGTTGATTCGCTCGGTCTTAGCGAAGCCACCACGGGCGCCGACATCGTGATCCAGAAAAGTTCAAACGAAGTATCCCATCTCCTGCGCGCTGTAAACCGGCTCATGAAACGAAAGACCCCGAGGAAACCGCCAGCTTCGCAATCCGCCCAAGTGCTCGGCAAAGCCAAACGGCAAAGCCAATGAAACCGTTCGCCGCAGGATTCATTCTTTCCGCGCTTGTCTTCGGACAGGCGCGGCCTGCCGCGAAGCCGAAACCTCCCGCCACCAAGTCCGCTCCGGCAGCAACTCCCGCCGCCACGAACCCCGTTGCCCAATGGATGAAGTCCATGACCTTGCGCGACAAAATCGCCCAGTTGATGGTGGTTCATTCCTACGGCGACTCCCCGGCCGCACGCACCAAAGAATATAAACGACTGCGCCATGCTGTGGCAGATCTGCACGTGGGCGGCATCATTGTCATCAACCGTGTTGTCCGCGGCTCCGTAGTCAACGCCGAACCGCACGAGATGGCCACGTTCTTCAATCGCATGCAGCGCCTGGCCCACGTTCCGCTTATTATGGCGGGAGACTTCGAGCGCGGGGCGTCCATGCGCGTTTCAAACACCACGAAGTATCCGCATGCCATGGCTTTTGGCGCCGCCGGAGACCTAAAGTTCACCTTTGAAGCCGGCGCCGCCACCGCGCGGGAATCACGCGCCCTTGGCGTGCATTGGGTGTTTGCGCCAGACGCTGACGTCAACAACAACCCCGACAATCCGATCATTAACATCCGCAGCTACGGCGAAGACCCGAAACTGGTTTCGGCCCAGGTGAAAGCCTTCATCGAAGGCGCGCACTCCGACCCGAAGAGCCACATTCTAGTTACCGCGAAACACTTCCCCGGCCACGGCGACACCGCAGTCGATAGCCATATGGGACTTCCCCGCATCGAAGCCTCGAAAGAACGCATGGAAGCCGTCGAACTGGTGCCGTTCCGCGCCGCAATCGATGCAGGGGTGGATGCCGTCATGACCGCCCACATGTCGGTTCCCGCGCTCGATCCGGAAGAGGTCCCCGCCACTGTTTCCAAACCGATCATGAGCGGGTTGCTGCGCAAGGATCTACACTTCAACGGCATCATCGTAACAGATGCCATGAACATGGCCGGTCTGGCGAAGATGTACGCCCCGGGCGAAGCGGCCGTGCGCTCTCTGGAAGCCGGTGTGGACGTGCTGCTGATGCCGCCCAACCCGGACGCGGCCATCGAAGCGATTGTCAAAGCTGTAGCCTCTGGACGCATCAAGCGCGCCCGTATCGATGAGAGCGTGGTTAAGATCCTCGCCGCCAAGGTGAAACTTGGCATTGCACAGAGCCGCTACGTGAACCTGGAAGGTCTGTCTGACAGGCTGGACGTGGAAGCCGACCAGGAACGCGCCCAACAGGTTGCCGATCGCGCCGTGGCTCTCATCATCAACAAGGACAGTGCCCTGCCACTGAAAAAGCCGGCTGAAGCCTGCTACGTAGTGCTGGCCGAAAACCGGAACTCCAAACAAGGGTTGCAATTCGTTGACGAGTTGAAAGATCGCGCGCCGAAAGTGAACGTCCAGCGCTTCGAGCCGAACGCTTATCCGGCGGAACTCTCCGATGCCGTAAAACTCGCCGCCACCTGCGACAACATTGTCGTGGCCGCGTTTGTCACCGCCGCGGAATATCGCGGCAAGGTCGCGCTCCCTGGCGGCTTCGAGGCCATGACCAACCAGTTGATCGCATCCGGAAGGCCTGTGACGCTCATTTCCCTGGGTAGCCCGTATCTGGTTCGCAGCTTCCCTAAAGTAGCCGCCTATTTCACGACCTACAGCACCGCGCTTACCAGCGAAATCAGCGCAGTCAAAGCTCTGTTCGGCGATATCGAAATGAAGGGCAAGCAAGTGGTCAGTTGGAAGTAAGTACGCCTGCCGCGTGGCGCAGACGCACCGCTGCCAACGAAACTTCATATCGCATGCGGATCTGGTAATCTTCGGCCTGGGCCAGAGTCCCCTGAGCCGTCACCACATCCAGACTGGTGGAAAGTCCACTGGCAAACCGCATACGGGAAAGTTCCAGCACGGTCTGCGCCGCGGTCAGTGACTTGGATGCTTCGGCGAGCATGGACTTCGCGGCAGTCAGTTCGATCTGCGACTGTTGCCACTCTTGTTCGACTCGCAACCGCGTGCCGCGCAACTCCTGCTCCACCTGCGCCACCCGGCTCTGCGCCGACTTCACTTCGTCGGCAATTCGTCCGCCCGTCCACACCGGCACCGTAGCCGTGAAGCCGTATGAATACGTCCCTACAGCGCGGTCCGGCCCGGCGCCCAGCACACCCCAACCCGCCGATGCCGAAATCTCAGGCATTCGTTTGCTTCTGGCCTGCTGCACTTCCAACTCTGCCACACGCTGCTTGGCTTCGAGCGCGGCGGTTTCTGCTCGCGCGGCAGGTGAGGAAGGCTCCACTGGCGCAGTGACGTCGGCCAGCGTGACGGAGGCTTGCGACCGCCCGATGGTCCGCAACAGTAGCGACTTGGCCGTTTCCAGATCCTTCACAATCCCGTGCAACCCGGCCCGTTCCGTATACAACTGGCTCTCAGCCCGGGCAACATCCAACTTACTGGCCGAACCCGACGCCTCAGAGTGCTGAGCCCGCTCCAGTATCGCCCCGGCAGTCTTGATGCGCGCCTCGGCCGCCTGCGCAGAGGATTCCAATTGCCGCGCCTGCAAGTAGAGCTGTGCTGCCGCCAGTACGATGTCTTCCCGCAGGGCCGCAACCTCATGCTTCGACTGATCGACCCTCGCCCGCGATGCCCGCACTCCGGCCAGCAGACTCAAGTCCAACACCTTTTGCGAAACCACTGGACGCGCATCGAATGTTCGATACGGCCCAATCCTCGAGGGCAGCCCTGGAAATACCAGACCGATCCCCTGCAAATTGCTGGTTTGGCGCGCCATGCCCAGTTGGCCTGTTACCTGTGGGCGGAAACCGGCGCGCAGAGCATCCGTACCCGCCTGGCTTTCAAGAATCCGCAGTTGTGCGCGCTGCACATCTGGATTCAACTTCGCCGCCGCATCCAAGGCTTGCTCAAAAGTCAGTGTCTCGCCGAAGCCCGCCACGGCAACCAATATCAATCCTAGAAGCTTCATCCTAGAAAAAGCTGTTGGAAGGGGCTTGATACAGCGATCTTCGGCGTTTGCATTCGATTGCGGATGAAGGCGGCGTAACCCATTGGGTGAGGGTTTCATTGGAGCATTGCGGTGGAGGGCAATTGGGGTCAGACATCCCATTTTCGGCATCCACCTTCGCCCAGGCTTCGGCGGACAAAAAAACGGCTGAAGAAAGGTGTCAGCCCCCAAATGCGCGGCGTCGTGCGAATTGGCTGAAGCCCATCCAACTGCTTTTTCCAGGTTCATTTGCCTACCTCAATAAACGCATCCACACGTAGCCCCACCGGGATCGACACGTTTGCCTCCAGGTCAACCAGTGTCTCCAGAACCTTCGTGTCCACGCGCTCTACGGGGTCGTCTGACCGGATCTGTTTCTTGCCTAAGATCTTGCCAACCCTGCTGACCTTGCCTGTAAACCTGCGGTCGCCATAGGCAGAAGCGGTCACATAGGCGGCCTGACCTACAGCCAGATGGGAGACGTCTGCCTCGTCCACTTCAACCCGTACACGGAGCCGCGAAAGATCGCCCAGCGTCACGATCGTCGTACTTCCGTTCGCCGCAACGCTCTCGCCGCGCTTCAACAAACGTCTTAACACAACACCGTCAACTGGCGAATAAATAATGGTCTTAGCGAGCAACGCCTGCGCTTCGCGAAGCTGCGCTTTGGCCCGATCCACCTCGGCTTCCGTGCGCTTAATGTCCTCAAAGCGCGAAGGTGCCTCAACCAACGCCCGCCGCTCGCCCACCGCCTCGGCGCGTGACTTGGCCACGAAAAACTCCTTTTCAAACGACTCGAACTCCATCCGCGAAATTGCCCCCTTGGCCAGAAGATCCCGCCGCCGTTCCCGCTCGATCGACGCATTGCGTAAAACCGCCTCGGCTTCTCGAACCTGGGCGGCCGACTCGCGCCGCTCCTCGGCCCTCGAACCGTTCTTTAACCGCTCCAATTCCGCCTCCCGCTCGCGGATTGCCGCCTGCGCCAGAGAGACCCTGGCTTCGTAATCGCCATTCATCAGCATCGCGATCACCTGCCCGCGGCGCACGGCCTGCCCTTCGTCCACAAGAACTTCTTTCAGTTTTCCGTCTAACTCGCTGGCAATGCGGAACTCTTCGGACACCGGCTCCACACGGCCGGCGGCCGAAATCAACGCTGCCACCGGTTTCGGCGAGATCGCCTTCGCCACCACGGCCGGTTGCCGCAACTGGTAGAACGCTCCGGCCCCAGCCAGCGCAACCAGAACAAAAATGATTGCCTTGTTTCTCATCGGATCCTCCCATCCTCCATGTGCACAATCCGGTCGGCATATTCCAGCACGCGCGAATCATGCGTCACCATCACCACGGTCCGCTGGCGTTCGTGCGCCAGCCGCCGCAAAATGTCCATCAATGCCCTGCCCGTCGTCCCATCCAGCGCTGCAGTCGGTTCATCCGCCAGGATCACCGGAGGATCGCCAGCCAACGCACGCGCAATCGCCACACGTTGCTTCTGCCCGCCGCTTAAATCCGCCGGATGCGACTTCTTCTTTTTCTCCAGCCCAACGTCACCCAGCAACTGTGCCGAGCGCTCTCGGGCCGCCGCGCCACGCACTCCTTTCAGATCAAGCGCTACTTCCACGTTCTCCTGTACTGTTAACGCAGGAAAGAGGTTAAAACTCTGAAAGATGAAGCCGAAATACTTCAGCCGGATGGCCGGCAGACGCGATTCCTTGACGCCTACCACCTCCTGGCCATCGATCAGCATGCTGCCACTGGAAGCCTGCAGAATCGCTCCGATTATCGAAAGCAGCGTCGTCTTCCCGCTTCCCGACGGCCCCATCAGCATTAGCAGTTCACCTTGCGCCACGTCCAAATTCACTTCCTCAAGCGCGTGCACTGCTGCCCCACCAATGCCATATGTTTTAGAAACGTTACGCACCCGTATCATTGATTAGTCACCCCGATTAGTCACCCCCTGAAAACCATTGCCGGATCGAGTGTCGTTACCTTCCGGATCGAAATCACTGACGCCACTACGCACATGCCCATCGCCAGAAGCAGAGTTCCCCAGATCATTTCTGTTGTCAGCAAAATCGCCGCTCCGCCGCCCTCGCTCCCACGCACCACCAGATATGAAATCCCGATGGCCATTGAGTACCCCAACACCGCGCTGATCAGTGCCTGCTCAATGATCACGCGATAGATATAACCGTTCTTTGCGCCCATCGCCTTCAAAGTCCCGAATTCACGGATGTGGTCCACGGTCGCCGCGTAAATCGTCTGAGCCACGACAACGATGCCGACAAGTAGCCCCAACACCGCGCCAATCAAGGTGGTGATGCCGGCGCCTGTGCTGAATACCCAGTAGAACTGTGTCTTGTGCAGCATTTCCTGGTTGGTAAAGACATCCACCTCCGGCACACGTGCTTCGATGTCGGCTTTCCTGGCTGAACCCTGAATCAGAATGTAAATGGTCTGGTCTTCGCGCAGCCGGGCGTAGTTTTGCGCATTCTTGAACGAGGTGAAGATGTAAGGGGTCGTGGTGAATGACCTGATGCCGTGCGTCAGGCCGACAACGCGTGCCCGGTGCCCGCCGATCTCCACCTGGTCGCCTATGCCGTGAACGCCTAGCCGTTCTTTGTACAGATCGTCGACGATGATTGTGTCCTGTCCACGCAACGCATCCACTGACCCGGCCGCAACATTCCAAGGCCCGCCCAATGCGCTATCCAAGTCGTAACCGACGATCTGGACTGTCTCACTGGCACCCGTGGGAAGCTTCCAGACGACGAAAAAGATGGCATACTTCACCGCCTTCTCCACACGTGGCACGGAGAGGATCTTGTAGCGGATGCGTTCATCCAGCGGCGCGCCGCCGTTCACGTGCGGAATTCCCCGCGCAGCAATCCACAGATCGGCCTTGTTTTGAGCTACCACGTTGGCACTGGTGTCGAGGAAGCCCATGAACAGTCCAAACTGGACCACAATGAGCACCAGCGCAAAAACAATTCCTGTCAAGGTAACGACCAGGCGAACCCGGTCATGGAAGAGATTCTTTCTAGCAAGAATAGACATGAACACTGTTCATTTTACGCCCACTGTTCACTCCGGTCAATAGAAAAATGCCTGGAGCGGTTAAAACAGGCCGATTCCCTGCCCGCTAACTCACTTCAAGCCGTTGACAATATTGTCTAAAACCGCGTCGATGAGAATTTTGTGATCGACAAAAGGAAACATGTCGTGGGAGGAGATCAGCAGACTCGTGACACCATGAGCAGATGTCCAGGCCAACTGGCTGGCAACTTCCACGTCCTGCTGACGAATTGCCCCGCACTCCATGCATTTGCGGATGCTCTGCCGCAGCAGATCGAAGGTCTGCAACCCGATGCTGGTCTCAAGCTTCCATTCGATCTTGGATTTCGGCGGCGGAAGGCAGAACGAAATCAGGTAGTGGCTGGGGTGCGCGAGTCCGAATTGGATATAACTGCGCAGGCCGCATTTCAAAGCTGAGAGTGGATCCTTGGCGGCGGAGGTGACGCTTTTTATCTCTGTCATCAGCGTTTCAAAGGTCTCTTCACAGAGGCTGAGCATGATTTCGTCTTTGTCTTTGAAGTACAGATAGATCGTTGAGGGCGCGTACTCGATCCGCTCGGCAATCTTGCGTATGGAGACGTTTTGAAACCCCTCCGCTACAAACAATTGCCCTGCGGCATCCAGAATTTTGTGCCGTAAAAGATCTTTATCTCGAGTTCGCCGTTCGGAAACACCCATCGGGTATAGTGTATGCCAAAATCAGGCCAGGACTCCAACTACCCGGCGATTCCGTCAGGACACGGGCCGATCCCCAATGTCGTAATACTTTGCGGGGACTCGACCAATCCATGGGCTTGCTCAGACGGTCACTGGCGGAAGACTATTAGAGTTGAGTCGCAATGAATGCATCCACAACATCTTCTGGCATCGCTTTACCCGCTTAACACCCAGCACCCACAATTTCCGCACGAGGAAGAGTGCAACAAGTTCAACATGTACGTACAGATCAAGGGCGGGCGATGGGCTCCCTGTGATACAATACTCAATTAGTAATCCAAAGTTCCTGTGATAATACCCAGCTACGGACTGGGACATGCTTGCGTTTCTGATGTTCCTGCCTTTACGGCTTGATTGCCGTTCAGCGGATTTGCATAGCCAGATCCTGGTAGGAAACACCGCCCCCCGAGGCGCAGCACACTGACTGTAGCATTCGATGAGATGAATGGTTAGCCCGCCAGCCATAGCATCCTGAGTCCTCTCCCAGATGGGACCTTTATCCTCGGGAAGCGGAGTAGATTCGTCTGTTCTGACTGATCAGGACCGGAAAGCCGCTCGTTGAAAACAGTTACGTTCTGTATTCAGCGGAGCGACCCAGAATGTGCGCTCTACCCTTCGCTGGCCGCATGTACTCAATATGGATAACCGTGCGCGGTCCCAATTGCATTTTGCTGGGTCAAGAAACTACAGCCCGGAAGCTAAAGTTGAATTTGGAAAATGACGATCCAGAAGTATTGAGCGGCGTATAACGTATGTTTCAGCATCGGGCTGAATACCGATCAAAATCCGTGAGTGCGCAATCTGACGCGCGCACAAACCGGACCGTAGTGAGGCCTTTAATCTATGGTGAGATCAATAACGGCGAGAACCCGGCAGTTTGTTATACTTGCTTCTGATTCCTCGAAGGTGCCGGGCTCTTTTCTCGAAGTGGAAACGAATCGCGACCGGCATGAAGCATTGCTCAGCGAAATGCAACGCTTACGTGGTGCCATCTACTTAAAGGACGGCGCGATCGAGCCCTGGGAGCTTTCTACGGATCAACGTCATCAGACACCTGCCGACGAGGGAAGTTGGCATCTTTTGGCCCTCACCGAAGATGGAGAAATCTGCGGCTGCGCACGGTATCGTGAACATGGCGCAACCGATCCGTTCTCAAAGCTAAGCGTTGCTGCTTCGCCGCTGGCCGTTTCCGAACAGTGGGGACCATTACTCTACTCAGCCGTCTCCTCTGAAATGGAGCTAGCCCGAAGCTTGGATTTTTCTTTTGTCGAAGTTGGCGGCTGGGCCTTGACGGATGAGTTCCGCCGTACTCCGGAAGCAATCAAAATCGCCCTCTCCGCCTATAGCTTGGCAAGGAGTTTGGGCGGCTGCATCGGAATCACTACCGCCACGGTGCGCCACTCCTCGGCCTCCATTCTGCGGCGCATCGGTGGCCAGTGCCTGCAATCGGGGGGCGTGGAAATCCCAAGCTATTACGATCCCAGATACAGATGCCAGATGCTCATTCTGCGTTTCGATTCCTCCGCCCCAAATCCGCGCTACGCCCCATGGGTGGGCGAGTTGGAAGCCATCCTTCCCTTTGTCCCAGTGATCTGTGCCCCCTCGCTGGAGATGTGCACTGGCGACCGGCGTGGATTTTTCCAGTATCCATTGAAGCCCCGCACCTGGCCTTCACTAAATAGCTTTGAAGAGGCCGCATTCCGTGGCGCAGCCAAACCCGGCTCCGCCGAAGTCCACACCTGGAGTCTCGATGCCCGTCAGTCCAATCGATTTGGCGATTAAACACTGGACCCGCGTTTTGGGCCCTGAGTTCGTCATTCTGCAGAAGGAAATACTTCTTGACGCCGCCACCGCCACTTTCGCCACCGATTTTCAGATCCCCGTCATTTTACGTCCCGGCAGCAGGCAACAGGTTCAGCAATGCATGCGCATCGCTCAAGTGGAAGGAGCCCCCGTCTATCCGGTCAGCAGTGGAAAGAATTGGGGCTATGGGTCGCGAGTGCCTTCCTCCAATGGCTGCGCGTTGATGGACCTTGGCCGCCTGGACCGAATCCTCGATTTCAACGAAGACCTGGCCTACGTCACAGTCGAGCCGGGAGTAACACAGCAGCAGTTGTTCGATTTCCTGGCTGAGAAGAAATCCCGACTGTGGATGGACGCCTCTGGCGCCAGTCCGGATTGCAGCCTGATCGGCAATACCATGGAACGGGGGTTCGGCCACACTCCGTATGGCGACCATTTCGGCAATGTTTGCGGCCTCGAAGTCGTGCTGCCCTCTGGCGAATCCCTCGAAACCGGATTTGCGCGCATCCCCAACGCCAAGACGGCATCTCTTTACCGGTGGGGAGTTGGCCCCAGCATTGACGGAATATTTTCGCAATCGAATTTGGGCATTGTTACTCGCATGACACTTTGGCTTATGCCTTCGCCCGAATACTTTCAAGCCTTCTTTTTCACCTGTAACGACAAATCCGCCTTAGCCGCGGTAGTGGACGCAGTGCGCCCACTGCGGCTCAATGGTACAATCCGCAGTTCCATTCACATTGGCAACGATTACAAAGTTCTCTCCGGACTTGGTCAATACCCCTGGCGCGAAACCGATGGTGTAACACCGATCCCCGACAAATGCATGCCGAACCTCAGAAAGCAATTCAACGTTGGATACTGGAGCGGATCCGGCGGACTCTACGGTACCCGGGCGCAGGTGAAAGAAGCGCGCCGCCTGTTACGCAAAGCACTCGCCGGGAAAGTATCGAAATTGCAGTTTATTGATGACCGGCTGCTCCATTACGCCATGCACTTCGCCGGTCTCTACCGTCTGTTGACAGGCTGGGACCTTGGCCGCGCGTTGGAGCTATTAAAGCCGGTTTACGGCCTCATGAAGGGTATCCCAACGAACAAGCCACTGGCCAGCGCATATTGGCGGAAACGTCACGCTCCCCCGCTGAATATGGACCCGGACAAAGACGGTTGCGGCCTCCTCTGGTGCTCACCGGTACTTCCATTCGCCGGCGCCAATGCCGAAAATCTTACCGCAAAAGTATCCCAAATCATGCTCGGTTACGGTTTTGAGCCCCAAATCTCATTGACTCTGGTAACCGAGAGAGCAATCGCATGTGTAATTTCCATTTGCTACGACCGCAACCTAGCTGGCGAAGATAGACGCGCCCTCGAATGTCATGCCAAGTTGCTCCAGCTGTTGTCTGAAGAAGGCTATCCGTGCTATAGGTTGGGGCTACAGTCCATGCGTGAAATGGATGGGCAAAATGGATACCATCACTTCCTCCGCACCATAAAAAATGTGCTCGACCCGGCTGGCGTCCTCTCGCCCGGGCGTTACCAGGCAGCCGCAATGTCCCTGGACGACAAGGGAGCGGAAACTGCGGCGTCCACAGCATTCCTCAATCAAACCAGACCCGAACTGGATCGCAGTATACCATAACAAATTTCACACAAAGGGCTAAGCCAAACATTTTTATATAGTTATGAGAGATATAGAACCAACAGTACCATTTCATGGCCCAGGCAACCACGCGTAACGCATTGCCAAGTAATCCCTCCCAGGCTTGGCAGACACCATACTAATCCAAAAGTCTTTCCGAAGGCATTAACTCCTTTATTTGCAATTCAATGGAAAAACGAAAAACAGCACCCCGTTATCCATGGCTGCAAATAAACACAAAATGCCCGTGATTTTTTCGGGACTATCCAACAGTACTCTGAAAATTTTTTCCTTAAATTAAGGCATTGACCCTAGGCCAACCCTATGATAACTTAGTAATTGAGTACTGACCTCATTTGAGGGGTTTAGAGGAGGATTATGCAGAACTACATTTTGAGACCGGTAAAGAAAGCAATTGTTATCGGTATTTTTTGCGCACTCGGCATCTCGTCACTATCTGCTACACAAATCTCAGGAGGCTTCGGAACTACTGGGGCAGGTGTGATGACATTCGCAAATGCAGGGGGAACCGTGCACTATCTGGACTGGTGCCCAACCGATCCGGGTACCAGCCCGGCCTCATCATGCACGGGTAGTGGTGCGACCGGTGCTGGCTACGGCAAAGGGCAAATTACCGCATCGGGCGGAACGGGCACGTTTGCGGCGATAGGCGCCTCATCGGCGGCTACTATCCTCGACATCGCAGATGCGCCGGCGCAGACCAACTTCTCCTATCTTCCGGTGGGCTCGCCTGTTACGCTAAACAACTTTATTGCTTTTATCGGAGTGCCGAGTCTCAGTACTATCAATCTCCAGGCCAATCAACTCGTTCCGAATACCTGTACGACCACAGCGACTCAAATGTGCGTCGGTGGCTTTGTTTTGACTCAGGTTGGAACGAGTGTGACCGTCTCCATTGGATTGATTGGTACCGCAATTGATACGAGCGGTATTCTGAGTTCAGCCGCGTTCACTGACATAATCTCCGGGCAGTACAATAACACGACCATGGCCGCCGTGGCTGCAGCCGCCCAAACCACAGGCGGGATCTTCTCGAACACTTGGTCACAATCGATTAGCACTGCTCCCGAACCGTCCACGTTTGCGATGCTCGGAACTGCAATACTCGCGCTAGGCACAATCCGCCTTAAAAGAAAGTCCTGACAACCAACGAAACGAGTTTCCTGAAACGGCCACCCCATTAAGTGGGGTGGCCGTTTTCATTTTTGGAAATATAGGGACAGGCCGCGCTAGAATAACACCATGAAGCGCACCCTTGCTCTCCTTGCTTCCGCCGCCCTCCTTGCGGCCCAAGACAAACCGGCCCCCGTCCAGCCGACGGACAACCACATCCATAAAGCCAATTACGACCTGGCCGCCCGCTGGACCCCAGCCAAGGTCAGCAAGATGGTCTTCGATACTGGCGTCATCCCGCGCTGGTTCGAAACCTCCGACCGCTTCTGGTACAGCCACCAGACCAGCCAGGGCCTGAAACTCGTCCTCGCCGACCCGGCAACAAAGAAGAAGACTCCGCTCTTCGATCACGCCAAGCTCGCCGCCCAACTCACCACACTCACTCGCATCCCCTACGACGCCCAGCACCTGCCTATCCAGAATGCCCGTCTGGTGCGCCGCGATGCCGCGTTGTACTTCGAAGTCCAGGTGCCAGCGGACGCCGACATCCCCGGCCTCAAGCCCGAACCGAAGAGGACGGCCCCGCCCGAAAACGTCACCCCCAACGATGACGATGAAGACGACGCAGACCAGGCCCAGCAACGCCGTACTACGGCCACCCCAGCCGCCGCATCGCCCGCGCCTATAACCCGTACGGTCTACTTCGAGTACGACTTCGCCGCCGCCAAGGTCAACCTGCTGGCTGATTTCAAGCCATTGAAGAAGCCGCGCTGGGTCTCCATGGCACCAGACGAAAAGGCATTCCTCTTCGCACGAGGCCACAACCTTTACATGCTCGACGCCGCCAACTACGCCAAAGCGCTGGTGAAAGAGGATGACCCCACCATCGTGGAAACCCAACTCACCACCGATGGCGAAGAGAACTTCAGCTACGCACGACGCCTCTCCACCGAAGAGCTCCGCCAAATGAATCTGCGCGGCAAGAACCCGCGCGTACCCGCCATCCAGATTCATTGGTCCAAGGATTCCAAGAAAGTGGCCGTCGTGCGCATGGACAACCGCAAGGTCAGCGATCTGTGGGTAATCAACTCGCTCTCCACCCCGCGGCCAACGCTTGAAACCTACCGCTATGCGATGCCTGGCGAAGCGAACGTAACGCAATCGCAACTGGAGTTCTTCGACCTCGCCGCCAAAGCCCGCCTCATCGCCAAGGCCGGACAGTTTAAGGATCAGCAGATCTCTATCTACGATGCGCCCGTCACCTATCGCGAACGCGAAGCGATGCGCCGCTTCACCGTAGAACGCACCACCGAACAAGACCAGCAGACGCAAGGCACACCGGCACGCCAGGGCGGCCCAGATGCCAAATGGCTCAGCGGCAACTCGTCAAAACTCTACTTCAACCGCACCAGCCGCGACCTCAAACGGGTGGATGTCTGCGTGGCCGATGCCGTCACCGGCGAAGTGAAGACGCTGATAGAAGAGCGCATGAATACCTACGTCGACGTGAAGCCGCTGCGCCTGCTCGCCGATGGCAAAGAGCTGGTGCATTGGTCGGAGCGCGATGGTTGGGGCCACTACTATCTGTTCGATGGCGACGGCAAACTGAAAAACCAGATCACAAGCGGCGAGTTCTACGCCGATGCCATCACGCATATTGACGAAAAGTCGCGCACCCTCTATCTGACGGCGAACGGCCGAGAAGCCAGCGAGGACCCGTACTTCCTACACGAATACAAGATCGGGCTCGATGGCAGCGGCATGAAAATGCTCGATCCCGGCAACGCCTCGCACACGGTCGCGCTGGCCGATAACGGCAAGTATTTCGTCGATACGCAATCGCGCGTCAACATGGAGCCCAGTTCCGCGCTCTACGACTCCGCCGGCACGCACTTGATGGAGCTTGAAACCACGGACATGACGGCTATGAAAGAAGCCGGCTTCCAATACCCGCAACCGTTCCAGGTGAAAGCCGACGACGGCGTCACGGACCTTTATGGCGTGATGTACAAGCCGTTCGATTTCGATCCCGCCAGGAAGTATCCCATCATTGCTTTTGTGTACCCCGGCCCGCAGACTGAGTCTGTCACCAAGACTTTCACCCCGCGCCAGCCCAATGTCGCGCTCGCCCAACTTGGCTTCATCGTCATCGAGGTAGGAAACCGTGGCGGGCATCCCAATCGCTCCAAGTGGTATCACAACTTCGGCTATGGCAATCTGCGCGACTACGGCTTGGCCGATAAGAAGGCGGCAATCGAACAACTGGCGCGGCGCCACGCGTTCATCGATGCCGACCGCGTGGGCATCTACGGCCACTCTGGCGGCGGCTTCATGTCCACCGCGGCGTTGCTGGTTTATCCCGATTTCTTCAAGGTCGCAGTGTCATCGTCAGGCAACCACGAAAACAACATCTACAACCGCTGGTGGAGCGAAAAGCACCACGGCGTGAAAGAGGTGAAGGATAAGGACGGCAACGTCAAATTCGAATACACCATTGAGCGCAACTCCGATCTTGCCAAGAACCTGAAGGGCCATCTGATGCTGGTGACAGGCGATATTGACGACAACGTGCATCCCGCCAACACGCTGCGCATGGCCGACTCGCTGATCAAGGCCAACAAGCGCTTCGACTTCCTGATGTTGCCTGGCAAGCGCCACGCCTATACTGACGCCGTGAACTACTTCTTCTGGGTCCGCGCCGATTACTTTGCCAAGCACTTACTCGGGGACTTCTCTCAGCCGGTGGATATGGTGGAGCTGAACCGCGAGAGGGAGCAGTCAACGGATAAGACTCGCGGCCGCACCACGACTGGTACGGTATCGGTGGAGTAACTACGACAAAGCGCCGAAACTTCGCAATTTTCGGATCTTTTATTATGTCCGGCATGACAAATTTGAACGTGCAATTCCGCTTTAGTTAGTGAGCCGCAAAAAACGGCCAAATCCAAATCGGAGATAAAGACAAATGAAGACCAAAACAGCGATCAAAGCGGGCTTTAACCCTCAGCCGGACCCTCCCGGCCGCCGTTAAGAAGCCATTTAAGTCAAGCCGTTGCTTCGGCAGACTGGATACACAAAGCCCCGACAGCATAGCCGTCGGGGCTTGCTCCATTTCAAGATAATGTTGCCCGAAATGCAATCCCCGCCTATAAACCCCGCACAACTTTATTGTCGATTTACGCGTTCTTAAAATCGTGGACTAACTCCTCTTCGGTGAGGTCAAACGTGTACACGCCGTAATCACCCAGACGGCTGAGGAAATACGGCTTGGGCACTCCGGCCCGTTGGGCGGCTGTTCCGGCAGAGATCTCGCCCATCTCATACAACCTGACACAGGTTTCGAATTGCGAACTTGAATCGGCACTGACCATAACTCTTATCCTACCTTCTGCTCGATAGCACTGTCCGGCCCACTCACCCCGCGCGCCACAATTCCCTCCCCATACACCCGCCGCAACCGGTCAATCGCAACCGCCAGCGCCAATGCCTCCGGCCTGCGCGCCGTTGGCGGACCGAACAACGACATCTGCGCCGTCGGTTGATAGATCCTTGACGCCCGCAGCGTCATCCCGCGCAAGCGCACCCGCCGCGACCACGCCCCGCGCAACAACGCCGGCAGCGATGGCTCCACATCCACCTCCAGCGCCGTCGGCTCGGCCAGCGGCAGGCTGCGCTCGGACTCATCGCGGTCGGTATACCGCAGCACCAGCGTCAGCCTCCGTATCTCCACGCCCGCTCCGCGCACGCGCGTCATCAGCCGCTCCAGCAGTTTGCGCAGCGTCAGCAGCACCTGCGGCTCGTCCCACACGTCCTCTTCGAATTCGATCGCCTCGTTCCACGCCGGGTCAGCCGGCGGCTTGGGCCGCACCGGATCCTCGTCCACACCCTGCGCCCGCCGCTGCAGAGACAGCGCGTTGCGCCCGATGGCCAGTTGCAGGGCATCGAGCGGAGCATGCGCCAACTGCCCGATGGTACGCACGCCAGCGATCTCCAGCGTGGCGCGCAGTTCGTCGCCCACACCAGGGAGCCAGCGCAGCGAAAGCGGAGAGAGAAACGCCGCTTCCCCGCCCCGTGGCACGGCGATTTGAGCCGCCGGTTTGCGCAGCCGCGACGCAATGCGCGATACCGTCTTGTTGCCGCCGAGGCCAGTGGAAACCGAAACCCGCAGCCACTGCCAGATGGTCCGCCGCAGATGCGCCGCCGTCGCCGCCGCATCGCGATGCAGCACTGCGTCCATGCCCGTCACATCGAGAAACGCCGCGCCCACGCCCGTGGGTTCCACAAGAGGAGTAGTGTCTTCGCACAGAGCTTGAATCTGCTGCGAGAACTGCTCGTACAGATCGAAGTGCCCTGGGATGACAACCAGCGGCGCGCACAGCCGCCGCGCCCTGCTCATCGGCATGCCGGGACGGATCTGAAAGCGCCGGGCCTCGGTTGACGCCGAAAGCACGACCCCGCGCCGCACTCCGCCAATAGCAACGGGACGCCCGCGCAGCCGCTTGTCAGAGGCCTGTTCGATGGAGGCGAAGAAACTGTCGCCGTCCCAGTGAATGACGGATCGCATGTGGCCCTATACTGTACAAGCTTACACTATTGGGCCAGGCGGCGCGGTCGGACCGCGAAAGCGCAAGAAGAAGATGTCCGATACTGACTTACCATCCGCCTATCCATTCGGTGTATAATTTCTAACTCATGTCTTTACTTCGAAGAATGACTCCTGTCCAGTGGGTGATCTGCGCAGTGGCTGCGCTTGGATTTGCCTTCGACATCTATTCCCTGCTGATTTTGCCGCTGATCGTGCGCCCGGCCCTGATGGAACTTGCCCATCTCAAACCCGGCTCGCCTGAGTTCAACGATTGGGTCGGCTACCTCTTTTATATTCCCGCCCTTGTCGGCGGCGTCTTCGGCCTGATTGGCGGCTATTTGACCGATCTTCTCGGACGCCGCCGCATTCTGGTTTGGAGCATCCTGCTTTACGCGGCCTCCGCATTGCTGGCCGGCACCACCACGTCGCTGCCGATGTTCCTGTTCCTGCGCTGCACTACCTTCATCGGCGTTTCGGTTGAATTCGTAGCCGCGGTCGCATGGCTGGCCGAACTCTTCCCTGATCCGAAGATGCGCGAAGCGGTGCTCGGCTACACGCAGGCGTTCTCGTCGCTGGGTGGCGTGCTCATCACAGGCGCCTATTATCTCGCCGTTACTTACGGCGCAGGTTGGCCCGAAGTCGCCGGTGGACATGAACCGTGGCGCTATGCGCTCATCTCCGGCCTGCTGCCGGCCATCCCGCTGATGATCATCCGCCCCTTCCTGCCGGAATCTCCGGCCTGGGCGGAAAAGAAAAGATTGGGTACGCTCAAGCGTCCCAGTATCGGCGAACTGTTCGCACCCCAATATTTACAGGTGACCATCGTCACAACCATCATGTTCGCCTGCAGCTACGGCGCTGCCTTCGGCGCCATTCAGCACTTGCCGCGCATTGTACCCGGCTTGCCTGAAGTGGTTAGTCTTGCCAAAGGGAAACAGGAAGCCATCGTCAGCATCGTGCAAAGCTATCAGGAAATGGGCGGTCTGCTCGGACGCTTTATCCTCGCCGCGCTGGCCGTTGTGATTGTGAGCCGCCGCAAACTGCTGCGCATCTTCCAGGTGCCCGGCCTGTTCATTGTTCCAGCAGTGTTCTTCTGGCCTGCAACGAACGATCTGGAGACTTTGAAAATCGGTATCTTTGTAGCTGGATTGGTCACTGTGGCTCAGTTCAGTTTTTGGGGCAACTACCTGCCGCGCATGTACCCGACTTACCTGCGCGGAACCGGTGAAAGCTTCGCCGCCAACGTTGGCGGACGAATGATCGGCACCATGTTCGCGTTAGTCACCACCAAACTGACGAACGTGATGCCGGGCCCATCGCCCGCTATCAAGCTGGCCTATGCGGCAGCCGCGGTTGCCTTGTTTGTTTATCTTGTCGGTTTTATTTCCTGCTTCTGGCTCCCTGAGCCGGCCCACGAAGAATTGCCGGAGTAATTCATGAATAATAATCGCCTCGTCGCGGAGATGGCAGCCGAATTCATCGGCACCATGGTTTTGATATTGATTGGGTCTGGCGTTGTCGCCAGCGTTGTGCTGTTTGGCAACGGAACCCCTGCCGAAATTGTGAATGGCGGCTACACCAACATCACGCTGGCGTGGGGTTTGGCCGTCACGATGGGTGTGTTTGTATCGGGCAGGATCAGCGGCGGGCACTTGAACCCTGCCGTCACCATCACGTTGGCAGCTTTTCGCGGCTTTCCATGGAGCAAGGTGTTGCCCTACTGTGTTGCCCAGGTTGCCGGCGCGTTTGCAGGCGCGGCGATTGTATTTATGAATTACCGTCCGGCATTTGAGAAATTCGATCCAATGCTGGAAAAATCGGCCGGAGTGTTTGCCACGTTCCCCGCATTTCCGAATACTCCGTCGGCAGGGTTTATCGATCAGGTGATTGGCACGGCTCTGTTGCTGTTGCTGATCCTGGCCATCACCGACGACCGCAATGCGCCACCCGCGGCAAACCTTGCCCCGGTAATCATTGGCCTGGTTGTGGTTGCCATTGGAATGTCTTTTGGTGCGCTGCACGGATATGCAATCAATCCGGCGCGCGATTTTGGTCCGCGCTTGCTGACGGTGGTGGCCGGCTTCAAAAACAACGGCCTAACCGATGGCAGTGGAGTTTTCTGGGTGCCAATCGTGGCGCCGATTCTTGGCGGTTTGATTGGAGCCGGTGTTTACGATTTCGGTATCCGCAGGTTTCTTCCTAACGATTAGCTCCCTTGGTATGGTGATGGATGGAGGCCGCAGGAGCACTCTGGAAAAGGCCGCCGAGTTGCGTCAACGCATCGAAGGGGAATTTGGTCCGCTTCCCTTCCTCGCGGTGATCAACCATACCGATCTCTCCGCAGCTTGGGAGTTTATCGCTTAGGAGGCGCGCGAAGACGCCGGATTCGTTGCCATTTGCCCGGAACTGGACATAGCTAGCCAAGGCGTGTGAATAAACATGCTCGCGCAAATCTTATGGAAGCGCTCACGCTGTTTTTTGAGACCGCAGATCGCTCCGAGGTATCGCGGCGATTTCGGAAGTAGAATTTGGACAGGCGGATCGCCTGTCCTACCCATGGAAGCGCAGTGTTTTCAAGGGTAGGACGGGCGATCCGCCTGTTCAATTTGCGGTCAAACCGATTTCCTTCGGGATCAGGATGTCTGAGATTGGAAAAAATAGAGTAGCTCCATCTGGGAAGGCACTCATGAGGTCGCAACCATAGGGCCAGAATCTGCCCAGCCGCCCGCAGAGACGGTAGAATATAGGAACCCTCATGGGCACCTCCACTGATCTGTCGAACGCGTTCAACGCCGAAGGCATTACCCGCCGCATGGTTGTCGGGTATGCGACTGCGCGCATCATGGCGGAGTCGAATTCGGCGGCCGAAGGGATTCCCAAAATTCTGGAGAGCCTGTGCGAAAACCTGGGCTGGGAGGCCGGCCGGGTGTGGCTGCTGGACCGCGATATCGACGCCCTTCGCCACCTGGCGAGTGCGCATGCCAGCGGCGTGGAATTCCCTGACTTCGATGCGCTGAGCCAGCAGATGGTGTATTCCCGGGGTATAGGAGTGCCAGGGCGGATCTGGGCCGAGCAGCAGCCCCTCTGGCTTGCCGGCGATGCGCCTGATCCCAAACTTCCACGCGCTGCGGCAGCGATTGAGGCTGGCATCAAAACCATCGTCGGCATCCCGCTTTTTCAATTGTGCGATGTGGTCGGCGTCATGGAGTTGGTATGCCGCGAGATACGACCGGTGGATGCCGGCGAACTGGATCTGCTGAGCAGCATCGGAAAAATGGTAGGGCAGTTTCTCGAAAACAGGCGTGCCGATGAGGATCTGCGCGCCAGCGAGGAACGGTTTCGCGGCCTGTTTGAAGACGCGCCGATCGCCTATCACGAGATTGACACCTGGGGCGTAGTACGGCGAGTCAATCGCGCGGAATGCCGGATGCTGGGCCTGGATAGGGATGAGATTGTCGGCCGGTACGTGTGGGAGTTCGTCTCTCCCGCTGAACGGGAAACCAGCCGCAAGGCGGTGACGAACAAGCTTCGCGGAGAGATGACCATTGAATCGTTCGAACGCGACTACATCGGTTCGGATGGAAGCGTTCGGAACGGGGAAGTCCACGAAAGTTTGATTCTGGACAAGAACGGCCGCGTGACCGGCATACGCTCAGCGCTGCTGGACATCACATTGCGCAAGCAGGCGGAACGGAGCCTGGAGCGGTTCTTTACGCTCTCGCTCGATATGCTTTGCGTGGCGGGATTCGATGGTTACTTCAAGCGCTTGAATCCGGCGTGGCAGCGGATCCTGGGACACAGCGAAAGCGAAATGCTCGCCACTCCCTTCGTGGACTTTGTGCACCCGGAAGATCGGGCGGGAACCATCGAGCGAACGGCGCAAATTGCCTCCGGTAAGGAACTGGTGTCGTTTGAGAACCGCTATCTCTGCCGCGATGGCAGCTACAAGTGGTTGCAATGGACCGCTGCGCCATTTGCAGGTGAGCGGCTGATCTATGCGGCTGCGCGCGACATCACCGTACGGCGCGAGACGGAAGAGGGGCTGAAGCGCTACGCGAGCGAGTTGGAACAAGCCAGGCAACTGCAGGAGGAAAGTCACGCCCGGCTGGCGCAGGTGGTGAAAGAACTGGAAGCGGCCAAGGCACGGGCGGAATCGGCTGGCCAGGCGAAGAGCGAATTTCTGGCAAACATGAGCCATGAGATCCGCACTCCGATGAACGCCATCGTGGGAATGACGGAGTTGGCGCTGGACACGCGGCTGACCAAGGAACAGCGCAATTATCTGGAGACGGTCAGGTCATCGGCCGACGCGCTGATCTCGCTGGTAGACGACATTCTGGACTTTTCGAAGATCGAAGAGCGGAAGCTCGATCTGGAGAGCGTGGAGTTTCCGGTGCGGGACGTGTTGGAGGATACAGTCAGGCTACTGGCCGTGAAGGCGCAGCAGAAGGGCCTGGAACTGGCGTGCCATCTGAAACCGGATGTGCCGGAGCGGGTGATCGGCGACGACGGACGGTTGCGGCAGATAGTGCTCAATCTGGTGGGCAATGCGATCAAGTTTACAAAGCAGGGCGAGGTGGTGCTGCGAGCGGAGACCATAGCGCGATGGGAACGCGGCCTGGAGATGCATTTTGCGGTGAGCGACACCGGCATCGGCGTGCCGCCGGAAAAGCAGCGCCTCATCTTTGAAGCGTTCACGCAGGCGGACAGTTCCACGACAAGGCATTTTGGCGGGACTGGACTTGGCCTGGCGATCTGCCGGCAGTTGGTGGCCATGATGGAAGGCCGCATCTGGGTAGAGAGCGAGTTGGGCAAGGGCTCGACATTCCATTTCACGGCGAAGTTTGAACTACCGGCGGAAGCGGCTTTGAAACCGGCTTTGACTCCAGAGGCGCTGCTGGATCTACGAGTGCTGGTAGTGGACGACAATTCCACGAATCGCCAGATTCTGCAAGAGGTGCTGACCAACTGGCGTATGCGGCCTGTTGTGGCGGCAAGCGGAGCCGAGGCGCTGGAGATCCTGGAGCGCTCAGCACAGGACGGGATCCATTTCCCGGTGGCACTGCTGGATGGACAGATGCCAGAGATGGACGGATACACCCTGGCACGGAAGATCCATGACGACCCACGGTTCGAAAATGTGATGCTGCTTGTGCTGACATCGGCCGGGATCCGGCCGGGTGACGGGCGGCACAAGGCAGGGCGCATCCAGGCGTGGTTGACCAAGCCGGTAAAGCAGTCGGATCTGTTTGACGCGATCGCCACTGCGATTGGAGCGGCGGCCGGGACGCTGCCGCGGCGCAAGCGGAAGACCCGTGTTGAGCGGAACAAGAAGCGGCTGCGAGTGCTGGTGGCTGAGGACAACGAGGTCAATCAACAAATGATGCTGGGGCTGCTGGTGAAGCTTGGGCATGACGCGGTGATTGCCGGGAACGGTCTGGAGGTTCTGGCGGCGCTGGAACGGCCGGGGAGTTTCGACCTGATTCTGATGGACGTGCAGATGCCGGAGATGGGTGGCCTGGAGGCGACCGCGGCGATTCGCGAAAAGGAAAAGGGCGGCCAGCGGCATATTCCGATCGTGGCATTGACGGCGCATTCCATGAAGGGGGACCGGGACCGCTGTCTGGCGGCGGGCATGGATGCGTACCTGGCAAAGCCGGTGCAGGGCGAGCAGTTGCGTGCCGCGATCGAGGCAATTTCGACTGGGGTGCAGCAGCCTGTGGCGGAGGCTCCGATGGAGCCGGCGATGGTCGATGAATCCGCACTGCTGAGCCGCTTTGGCGGCGACCGGAAGTTTCTGCTGCGTATGATCGGCATGTTTCTGACGGATTCGAAGAAAGGGCTGGCCGAGATTGAGGATTCGATACGGCAGCTTAACGTAAGCCGATTGCAGGCGGCGGCACATGCTTTGAAGGGGTCGGCCGCGAATTTTCTCGCCAAGCCGGTGGTGGACGCGGCATACCGGTTGGAGTTGAGAGCGAAGGAGCAGAACCTGGCGGACGCGGAGTCTGGTTTCGTTGATTTGCAGGCGGCGTTGCTGCGTTTGAGAGAGTCATTGAGTGCCATCAAAAAGGGGAGACGATGAAAAAGATTCTGGTGATCGAAGATGATCGAACAACCCGGTTCATGCTCACTGGGACTCTGAAGGCTCACGGCTATGCCGTCACGTCAAGCGCCGATGGATTGCGCGGGTTGAACCAATTGCGCAAGCAGGCCTTCGACGTGGTTCTGCTGGACATCTGGATGCCGCACATGAATGGACTGGAACTGTTGGCGAAGATGCGCGCCGAAGGGATCCACACCAAGGCGGTAGTGATGACATCCGACGATGCACCGGAGACGCTGCTGCGGGCCGTACGGGAACAGGCGTGGCAGTATCTTTCGAAACCGATAGAGCCGGCAAGAGTGTTGGAGGTGGTGGAGGCGGCGATTTCGGCCTCGCCGGTACCCGCCATCGAAGTGATTTCAGCAATCCCGGAGTGGATTGAATTGCTGGTGCCATGCGAGATGAGCACGGCGGAGCGGATTCAGGGCTTCATGGGACAGTTGGAGACGGACCTGCCCGACGAGGCGCGCGAATCGGTGGGCATGGTGTTTCACGAGATGCTGATGAATGCCGTGGAATGGGGTGGAAAGCTCGATCCGAACCGCAAGGTGCGGATCTCCTGCATCCGCACGCCGCGGATGGTGCTGTATCGCATCGCGGATCCGGGCGAGGGTTTTCAGTTCAAGGATCTGGACCACGCCGCAGTGAGTTATCCGCCGGGGGAAGGGGCCGAGAGCGCGGCGGTGAGGCAGGCGAAGGGGCTGCGATCGGGTGGGTTTGGGATTCTGATAGCGAAGTCGATGGTGGACGAGTTGCTGTATAACGAGGTTCACAACGAGGTGCTGTTTGTGAAGTACAGATAGCGCGGTCGCCTTCCTGCTTTAGAGCGAAGAGGCCGCCCGCGGCAGCTGCGGATATCCTCGATCAATTGGAAATACGGTGTGTTCGACGAATCAGGCGGACACGCTGGCCCATCAGGCTCTGGCAGTTGGGTCAAAAGCCTAGCAAGTGCCGTTCACCGATTATTGCATGGCATTTGAGCAGTTCCCGGAGAGACAGGCAAACTTCAAAACCTCATTTGTTTCCGATGCCAGTTTCAGCGGACCGCAATTTGCAGCCGGTTGCAGTTGCGGGTCCAACTCAGATCATTCTGTCACAATCAGGCAAGCAGCCGGGCGATGGATCCACCGCTTTGCGAAATGCTATAGACTACTTATTATTCAGACGAAGCCTTATCCACACTATCGCCAGGAGCAAAGACATGAGCCAGCTCATCACCAGACGGCAAGCCATCGCCGCGGCTGCCGCCGCCCCCTTCATTCGTACCTCGCGAGCGGCGGGAACGCGACCCAATTTCCTATTCCTTCTGACTGACGACCAGAGCTTCGCCAGCACTAGCCTCACCGGCAGCCCTTTCATGAAGACGCCAAACATGGACCGCCTCGGCAAAGAAGGCGTGCTCTTCACAAACGGCTTCGTCCCCATGTCGCTGTGCGCGCCCAGCCGGGCCTGCTTTCTTACCGGCAATTATCCGCACAAAAACGGCATCATCGGCAACCAGACGCGATGGAACCAGGAACTGCAAACGCTTCCGCGCATTCTCCACGACAATGGCTATCGCACCGCCCACATGGGCAAGTTCCACATGGATGGTGACGACCGCGTACAACCCGGCTACGACTACTGGGCCGCACAGATCGGCCAAGGCCAATACGTAAACCCGCGCAAGAATATTAACGGAAAGTGGGTTGATCTCGAAGGCTACGACACCAACATCGTGACCGATCAGGCCATCGATTTCATGCGCGCCAGTAAGGGCCAGCCATTCTGTACCTGGATCGGGTTTAAGGCCTGCCATGGGCCGTTCACGCCCGCGCCCGGCCACGAAAAGGACTTCGCCGATCTGCCGTTCAAGCCGCCTGCCTCGTTCTTCGTAGATGACGAAGGAAAGTCGAAGCGGGTGCGCAATAAGAGCCAGAACCGGAACATCGCAGAGGGCGGCACCAAGAAGCAGGCCAAGCGCAAGAAAGCTGCCGCCGGCGACGCCCCGTCCAGTCTGGAAGCCTGGTCGGAACGCGAGAGAAATTACTACCGCGCGCTGATGGGTGCTGAAGATAACTTCGGGCGTCTCTTCGCATTCCTGGAACAGGAAAAGCTGATGGACGACACAATCATCTTTTTCTCCAGCGATAACGGCTTTTTCCACGGCGAACACGGTCTGCACGGCAAGATGGAGCCGTACGAAGAAGCACTGCGCGTGCCGATGATGGTGCGCTATCCGAAACTTATCCCGGCGGGACAACGTTGCGACGCATTCGTCTCCAACATCGATATGGCGCCGTCAATCCTGGACATGTGCGGCATCAAAGCGCCGCAACCTATGCAAGGCCGAAGCTGGCGGCCGCTCGTCACCGGTCAGAAGTCAGCACCTCGCCGCGACAGCTTCGTCTATACGATGCATAGCGGCGACGCCACGCACCCCACATTGAAAGCCTTGCGCACGGACCAGTTCAAGTTGGTGCTGAATCTGAACCCAGGCGACAAGACCGAACTGTACGATTTGAAAGCGGATCCTCAGGAATTGAAAAACATCGCCGACAGCAATCGGGCGATGCTCGCCGACCTGCGCGGTAAGCTCGTTTCCGAAATGAAGAAAAACGAGGATCCCGCGCTGGCCGACGTAGAAGCAGTTAAGTTCTAGCTAGAACATGAACCGGATCGCCATCTGCATACGCCGCGCATAATTGCTCTGCGTCGACGCGCTGATCTGGCCGAAGCCGGTATCCTTCACCGTCTGTCCCGTAGTTACGGACATATTCGGATTCGGGAAGTACGGATGGTTCGCCGCGTTCAATGCCTCAACACGGAACTGGAAGTTCATCCCTTCGCGGATCCTGGTTTCCTTGATCAGCGAGAAATCAATATTGTTCTGCCGCGGTCCGCGCAGGGTGGAGAAGCGGAACGGCCACGTGCGAACCTGGTTGCCGAGCAGCTGTTTGGCTGACGCGGTTTCAAAGTTCGCTACGTTGAACCAATGTTCCGGCGAGCGTTGATCCAGCGGTAACTGAATGTTCTTCGGGTCGCCGTAATAGATCACGTTGCCCAGGGCAGCGCAAAGCCACTCTGGATGCTCCAGATGCCGGAGACTTCCCAGCCGCCGATCAGGCGCGAAACAACGCCGTTGGAGCTGTTGCCAAAGGCCCGGCCCTTGCCAAACGGTAACGCCCAAACACCGCTGATGTTGATGCGGTGCGGGGCGTCGGAATCGGAGATTTCACGCACCGGCGCCAGGTCAGAAGCATTCAACAGGTTTGTAGCCTGCTGCCACTTGGAGAACGTGTAGCTGCCGATGATCGTGTAACCCTTGGTAAACCGCTTGGTCAAGGTTGCCTGCAAACTGTGATACCAGGAATAACCTGTGTATTCCGTGGTATTGATCGCGCTTGAGCCGAACGCCGGGAAGGGCGAAAGTAGCGTCTGCCGCGAGGTTGTCGTACCGGTATAAATCCCCTGGCTGTTACCCGGAACCAGATTGTACATCGGGTTCGAGATGCTGGCCGTCATTAAGTTGTTATAGGTGTCATCGCGCGTGGTCAGGGTGCTGAGGTACTTAGCGGGCAGCGCGTTGATGTTACGGCCAACCTCGATATGATTGGTCTTGCTGCCAACATACGCCGTTTCGAGCACAAACTGCTTGAACTGGCGTTGGATGCTTGCTTCCCAACGCATCGTGATCGGAATCTTGGGATTCTGATTAAAGAAGGTGAAGCCCTGTCCAAGATAAGTCTGCGGCCCCGCTGCCGCGCCCACTGCCTCAGCCACTCCATTCGGAAATGGGTTACCCAGCGACGAGATAAAGTGTAGGCCGTTGTCGGTAGTCAGCACCATGTTCGTGTTTTGCGTAAAACCATTCTGCTGAACGTCGCCGCGGCGCTGTCCAAAGGAAGCCGGCGAACATACCCGCGCCAGTGCGGAACACCGTCTTCGGGTTGATCTGATAAGCCAGACCCAGGCGCGGCATGAACACGTTTTTCGGCGTGTTGTAGAGGTTGCCGTTGTTCCCATTCAAGCCAGCAAAGGTCATTGCGCCGTTCAGTGCCAGTGCGCTTACCGGAAGTTGCGGGAAGCCGCCTGAAATCGCCGGATAGATCTTCGCATACGCCGCCTGCGCCGCAGCCGAAATCGGTTGCACATAGGAGGTGTCGAAGCCCAGCGTGCTGCGGTTATAACGCTCATGGAGCGGGGTTTCAAACTCATAGCGCAGGCCGGCATTGACTGTCAGCTTTTGCGAAACCTTCCAGTCGTCCTGAAAAAAGAAGCCCCACGAATTGGATTGTTCAATGTAATCAGACTGGCGAGTAATGCTGCCCGAATCCGGCAATCCCAACAGCAGTGCGGCTACCGACTGCCCAATGCTTCCCGGTGATCCTGGGGAGTTGTCGAGCGGCCCACGGGTCCAGGTGGAACCGAAGGTGAACTGACCCGTCTGCTGGTTGCTCGCAAAGCGGTCCGCCTGCTGATAGATGCGGAACTCAAAGCCGCTGCGTATCGAATGTGCGCCGGCGGATTTGGAAAGCGTTGCCGATACAGTATGGTTCACTGTCGGGCGATTTTCATTGGTTGAGCCGTTGCTGATGTAGCCGGTGAGGTTAATGCGGGGGAAGCGGACCTGATCCTTCGGCACCTGATTGATGTATTGCGACGAAAGACCCAGCTGCGTCAGATCGAAGCCCACGGCCGATTCCGGCTGATCAGAGCCGCGGATAAACCGGTTATAGCTATAACGTGTGTTCAGCACCATCGTTGGCGACAAGGTAATGACGTGATCGATCATCGCCGTCTTCGAATAGAACCAAAACTGCGTTCCTACGAAAGGATTGTCGAAGTAGTTATTGTAAGTGCTGTTGCGGTTGTACTGGCTATAGCGGATGAAGAATCGCTGCGTGTCGCCCAAGTTCTGATCCATGCGCCACGTACCGTTCCAATACTTCGCTTTTTCAGCCGTACCCGCGTCCTGATAGTTACCCAGGCCTGTAATGTCGCCCTGGCTCTTTTCCGTCGACGGGTAGTAACCCAAGATCGCCAGACCAACCTTGTCGAAACGGTTGGCGGGGATGATATTGCCCGGGAAGGCCGTCTGGGTGAAACGCCCGGCTGAGTTCGGACCAACGCGCGTAGCCGGATCATAGATCGCATAGCTGGAGCCAGCAGCGAGCAGCGCCGAGAAGTCGCCCTTGTGCATGGCCGGAGTCGGCACGGTGTTGGTGGTGTCGTCATGGCGTGGACGCGAGTCGCGGATGCCTTCATAACCGAAGAGGAAGAATGTCTTGTTTTTACCGTTGTACAGTTTCGGGACCAGCACCGGGCCGCTGAACGATCCGCCCCAGGTATTGAAGAGGAAGTCAGGCCGCGGCGTGCCGGTCTTATTGAGGAAGAAATCGTTGGCCCAGAAACTGGGGCGCTGGAACGAGTAGCGCGCCGTACCGTGAAAATCGTTGGTGCCTGACTTGATCACAATGTTGGTCACGCCGCCCTGGGTCTGCCCAAACTGCGCATCAAACGTGGCGGTTTGAACTTTGAACTCCTGTACGATGTCGGTAGGCGGCACATACGATGCGGTCACCTGGTTCGCATTGGCACGCGACGTGGTGGGCGCGCCGTCAATCGTAACGTCATTCAGCAAGCCGCTGGTGCCGCCCATGGAAAAATTCACAATGTGGGTTGGCTCAAATGGCCGGTCCAACCGCACGCTCCCGTTAAAGGTAACTCCCGCCGAAAGTCCGATCAGCAGGAACGGGTTTCCATACGAGAGCGGCAGATCGGAAACGCGTTTGGAATCGATCACTTGACCGAGGGAAGCCGATTCCGAGTTAAGCAGCGGAGCTTCCGTGGTGACGGTCACGGCCTGCTCGGAAGAGCCTAGTTCCAGCATGATATTGATGTCGAGCCGGTCGGCAACCCGGACTTCTACCAGGTTGCGAACGGATTTCCTGAAACCAGGAGCAGTTACTTCAATGTTGTAGAAACCGGGGGTAAGAAAAGTAGCCCGGTACAGGCCGTCGGCACTGGTGTTCAGCACCGATTTGTTGCCCATGGCGGGGTTGGTAACAATAACGCTGGCGCCGGTGATCACAGCGCCGCTCTGGTCAGTGACGCGGCCGGTTATGGTGCCGCGGGTATCCTGGGACCAGACGAAAGACGTGGCAAGGATTACAAGTGAAAAGCTCGAAAGAATGCTACGAGGCATAAAGACTCCTTGCCCACAGTATAAGACGAATTCGTGAATTGCGCTAGCCTTTCATGAAATCTTTCAGGATGCACGGTTACGCTCATCCGCTGACAGCGGGACAAGGCCGGCGTGCCGGCGTCGGCCACAGCAGGCGTATAGGTCTCAGCGAGCCAGTCCCGAGGGGGCACGATGCCTATTTAGAGCCTTGGGCCGGCTGTTTGCAGCGCATCATACGGGCGGCGAAATCTCGCAAAAACTCTTCGCGCCAGCGGCTGACATGTTTCGCCCCCATGTGCACGCCCTCGGCCGCCGCCGGATCCGGATCGTCGATCCACCAGTTGGGATGCGTTGCGTCAATGCGGCGGGCCTTGGTCAACGCCGGCAGCACTGCTGTGAACTGGCCTTCCAGTCGCTGTGCACCTTCGATCACATAGGGCCACACCTTCGCATCGCGCGGCGAAAAGCGGAAACGCAACACGCCGCCCTCGGCCGCAGCCACCGCCGAAATCCGATTGTCGAACTTCACCTTGGCCTCGCCGAACCCCTCAGGCAGTGGGATGGCGAACTCAACCACGCCAAACGCCTCGACCTCATCGGCCGCGGTCGTCAACCGGTTGAAACCAGTCATTCGTCCGTGCCAAATGCGCACGAACTTGCCACCCCACCCGGGCGCTGACGGGTCCTCGGGCGAGCCGTGCAGCAGGTGGCCGATGGACGGACTGTCACCCATCTTCACGCCCGGCAGCAACTTGACGAAAAACTCACCCAGCGCTCCGTGCCCGGCGACATGCTGCGCGACGAATGCCTGATTGCCCCATTCACCCTGCTGATTGCCGCCGGTAAACCAGCCGCGATAAGTAGTGTTCGCTTCGATGATGTGCAGCGTTGGATGATTGCGTTCGATATAGTCGTAGGCGTTCACACTCCACATCTTGTTCGGACCGCCGATAAAATACACGCGCAGTTTCGGAAGAATATCCGGCGCGTCGTGCAGCGCCTGGGCCAGATCGTCGATGCCGCCCCAAACCAGCAGGTGCAGCGGACGCGGATCATTGCGGCGTGCGCATTCGATCAGCCAGCGCGATCCATCGGACGGCTTCAGGAAGCCAGACAAGCCGGCACTTTCAAGCGAACCCTGCCTGGCCAGCGAGCGCAAAGTATCAGGTGTGGGGTACCTGGCAGAGTAAGTGCGCAGGTTCGGATAGTCGTGCTCGTAATGGCCGATCACTTTCAGAATCGCTTCACGGCTTCCGTTCCCATACGGAGAGGAGAGGATGCCCTCAACGTCAAAGACGTCGGCATAGAGCAGGAACTGCACCATCGATTGGAAGTCATCCGGGTCCGTCCCACCGATATCGGAGGAGACAATCACCCGCAGGCGCTGTTCAGCAGCCGCTGCTAAAAACAAAGGTATCCCGCAGAGCAACTGTCTGCGGGATACCTGGATGGAAGATTTCGTCATAATCGAACGACATCGATTTACTACCACGCCCGCGCCGAGCGATACCCATAAGGATCCGCCCCGGCTTCAATCACACCGGCCGGAGTAAGCCGGATCATCACCGGAGCAGCGCCGTTGGCATAGCGCGAGCGAATGCCGACCTTATGACCGCGATTGGCCAGTTCCTGCGCCACCGTCCCGTTGGTGCGCTCATCGAGCAGTAAGTCGCCAGGATTCATCGCATGGTTATCGAAACTCGAGACTAAGTGCCGCGTCTGAAAGCGGCCAGCCTCCGTAGCGTTCTGCGCGTTCATGCCGAACTCAATCACGTTCAAGAGCATCTGCAACAGCGCCTGATCCTGGTTGTCGCCGCCGGGCGTAGCCAGGGTCAGAAACATCTTGCCATCCTTGGTAACCAATGTCGGGCTCAAAGTAATGCGCGGACGTTTGCCTCCGGCCAGTTCATTCGGATGCCCCTCCACCAACAGAAAACTCTGCGCCCGTTCCGTAAGTGGAATGCCAGTGTCGCCGGCTATTACCGAAGGCAGCCACGCGCCAGAAGGCGTAGCCGAGAATGACACTCCATCTTTATCGATTACATTCACGCAGGTGGTATCGCGAGCCATCAGGGCATCGTCGATTTTGATGAATACCATCTCCGATTCCGAAGGATGCTTACCGCGCTTGCCGCCAATCTCCCCGGGCAGGAACTGCATCGATGCGCGCTGCGCAATCTGCTTGCGCCGTTCGGCCGCGTACTCCTTCGAAAGCAGCCGCTCGGCTGGAACGGAACTGAACTTAGGATCGCCATAGTAAGTGTCGCGATCGGCATAAGCCAATTTCAGGGCTTCCACCAAGGTATGAATGTACTCCGTGGAGTTGAGCTTCATTGATGACAGGTCAAAACCTTCCAGAATATTCAAAGCCTCAATCAGAGATGGCCCTTGCGACCAGAAACCCGGCTTATAGACCTGATAGCCGCGGTAGCTGGTTGAGACCGCTTCCTCCGGCTCCAGATGGAACGCCGCCATATCTTCGTATCGCAGGAGCCCATTATTGGCCTTCGAAAACGTATCGATGCGCCGCGCGATGTCTCCACGATAAAAGTGATCGCGTACGGCTTCGATGCCACCTGCGCGTCCAGCGCCGCCCTTCAAGGCACGCCGTTCCGCATCGACCATGGAACGCAATGTACGCGCCAAGTCAGGTTGCGGAAACACATCGCCCAGCCTCAGCAACTGGCCATGCGGAAGAAAGACCGCCTTCGACGTAGGCCACACATCGAAGAAGCGGCGCGAGCGGATGATACTGCCGGCGCGCGTCTCATCGAGCGGCGCGCCGTCGGCCAGCTCAATGGCCGGTTCCACCACTTCGGCAAATGACCGCGTTCCGAACTCGCGCAGCGCAACAAGCACCGCGTCCACCATGCCGGGCACCAGCGCAGGCATCAGCCCCGCCACCGGCACCATGCCTTTCAGCCCGTTGTCTTCCACGCTCTGCACTTCAAACGGCTGCATCTTGCGGTGACGGAAAAAGTCGGCAGTCGCCATCTTGGGCATAGTGCCGACGCCGGCGATGGCAAACACGCGGCCATCCTTGGTGCGAATCAAAATGGGCGCTTCGCCGCCGAAGCCGAAGTGCGAATATTCCACGATGCTGGCGGCAAGCGTGGTGGCAACGCCGGCGTCCACGCCGTTACCGCCACTCTGTAAAATGCGCATGCCTGCGTCAGTGGCGTAATCGGTTCCGCCTGCCACACCGCCGCGCGTGCCGCGGGCTGCGTGACGAACGGGCGGCTCCATGTCGCGGCGGTTCTGTGCCAGAACGGCCAGGGCAGCCATGGCCGCCAATAGAAGGACAGGGGTCTTCCTCATTACAATAGAATGACTCAAAATCAGAAAGTTTGCAGGTAAACTTTGGCAATGGTTTTATAATGGGGGAATCCCATGAAATACCTTCTCGCCTTTGGCATTGCATTTTCGCTTCTTGCCGCTGACGTTTCGAACCTCGGAAAACAGTGGTGGCAGCACATTCTTTTTCTGGCCGACGACAAACTGGAAGGGCGCAACGCCGGCAGTGAAGGCCATCGCCTTGCTGCTGAATATGTCGCGGCGCAGTTCCGTTCGCTGGGGCTGAAGCCGGTGATTCAGCCGGTTCCCTTCCTCACCAAACAGATCGACGAGCCGAACTCCAGCCTCGAGCTGATTCGCGACGGCAAGGCGACGAAGATCACGCTGGGCAAGGAAGCTGTGCTTGGTATGCGCTGCGATCCGGCGGAAAACGTGAATGCCCCGATGGTCTTCGTGGGCTACGGCCTGAAGCTCGACGAGAAGAATTACGACGACCTGAAGGGACTGGACCTGCGTGGAAAAATCGCAGTCAGCCTGATGGGCGTGGGGCCTTCCGAGATCACAGGGCCACTGCGCTCGCACGTGCAGAGCGCTTTAAAATGGAAAGCACTGCGGGCCGCCGGAGCCATTGGCGTGGCAACCATCGCCAGCGCGAAGAGCCAGGATATTCCGTGGGCGCGCTCCTCACTGGCGCGCTTCGCCGTGTCGATGGATCTGGATGAAGAGGCGCTGCGCGACAATACCGGCGAGCAAATTTCCATCTCAATTAATCCGGAGCACGCGCAGCTGTTCTTCGATGGCAGCGGCCACACTTTGGCCGAACTCTTTGCCGTTGCAGAGACAGGCAAGCCGCTTCCGCATTTCACCATGCCGGTTTCCGTGCGCGCCCACATGGCCGTAAAGCGCGGCAAAGTGGTTTCGCAAAACGTGGCCGCGATGGTGGAAGGCACGGATCCGAAACTCAAGCACGAGGCCGTCGTACTGAGCGCGCACCTCGATCACATCGGCGTGGGAGAACCGGTCAACGGCGACCGCATCAACAACGGCGCCATGGACAATGCGTCGGGGATAGCCGCGCTGATCGAAGTCGCGCGCGGCCTGAAACCTTCAAAGCGGTCAGTGATTCTCGCCGCAGTCACAGGCGAAGAAAAGGGCCTGCTCGGCTCGCGCTACTTCGCCGCGCATCCGGCGGTGAAGACAGATGCGATGGTGGCCGACTTCAACCTCGACATGTTTCTGCCGCTGCATCCTCTAAAGCTGCTCAGCATTCAGGGCCTAGATGAGTCCACTCTCGGCGCTGACATCCGCGCCGCTGCGGCGGAGTTCGATGTGAAGATCATGGGCGACACCGAACCGCAGCGAAATCTCTTCGTGCGCAGCGATCAGTATAGCTTCATCAAGAAAGGCATCCCGGCGCTGGCCTTCAAGTTCGGCTACGAAAAGGGCTCGCCCGAAGAGACGCTGCATAAGGATTGGCTGAAGAACCGCTACCACGCTCCTAGCGACGATGTGAATCAACCGGTGGACATCGCGGGCGCGGAAAAGTTCCTGCGCATACTCACGCATCTGGTGACGCGCGTGGCCAACGCACAGCAACGGCCCGAGTGGAACGACACGAGCTTCTTCAAGCGGTTCGCTACGGGTTCGCACTGAGATACAATTCTGTCGATGGTTATCCCACTGACTCCCATCCGGTGCCTGTACCGGGCGATGGATCTTTTCGGCGCAAAAATAGGCGTGGTGTGCGGCGCAAAGGAGTTCACTTACGCGCAGTTCGGCGAGCGGTGCTTGAAGCTCGCTTCGGCACTAACGGCGCGCGGCGTGGCCGCAGGTGATCGCGTCGCCTACCTCAGCTTCAACAATCACGAACTGCTGGAAGGCTATTACGGTGTGGTGATGGCGCACGCCATCGTCATGCCTTTGAATGTGCGCCTGTCACAGATTGAGCTGACCAACATTCTGAATCACTCCGGCGCGAAGATGCTGGTGTTTGAGCAGGAGTTCGAAGCGACGGTGGAAGCTCTGCGCGCGGCATGCCCGGAGATCAAGACCTTTGTGAGTATCGGCGAAAAGACGGCCGCGGCCGATTTGACTTACGAAGAACTGCTTGCAACCGGCACGCCGGAGCCGATGGACTTCATGACGATCGATGAGCTATCGATCGCCGAGTTGTTCTACACCAGCGGCAGCACGGGCACGCCCAAGGGCGTGACGTTAAGCCATCGAACTCTGTATCTGCACGCCATGTCGGTAGCGACACTGTTCTTCGGCACCGAGGACATGGTGGACCTGCACACCATTCCGCTCTTCCACGCCAATGGCTGGGGCCGTCCGCAGGCGTCGACCATGATGGGAGTGAAGCAGGTGATGGTGCGCCGGTTTGAGCCCAGCGGCGTTTTCAAACTGATTCAACAGCACCGCGCGACGGATATGAATGTGGTGCCCACCATGGCCAATGCACTGTTGAATGCGCCTGATCGCAGCAGCTACGATGTTTCCAGCCTGCGGCGCATCTCGATCGGCGGCGCGGCCGCGTCGCCGGAACTGGTCCAACGATTAGAGGCCTTGTTCCCAGGCGAGATCTGCGCAGGCTATGGACTCACCGAGACCTCGCCCGTGCTCTCAACAGGACGGCGCAAAGGCACCATCGATCTGTCCGACGAAAAAGAGCGTCTGCGCCGCCAAGCCATGGCCGGCTGGGCTACGCCGGGCGTGGAGATTCGAGTGGTCGATCCGCATATGAATGACGTGCCGCGCGACGGCGTCTCCATCGGCGAAGTGATCGCGCGCGGCGACAACGTGATGGACGGCTACTTCCGCGAGCCCGAGGCCACGGCCAACGTAATGACCGGCGCATGGTTCCACACCGGCGACATGGCGGTGTGGGACGAAGAGCGCTACATCCACATCGTGGACCGCAAGAAAGAGATCATCATCAGCGGCGGCGAGAACATTTCGTCGCTCGAAGTTGAGAAGGCGATCTTCGCCCATCCCGATGTGTTTGAGTGCGCCGTTGTCGCTGCGCCCGACGAGCGCTGGGGAGAAGTGCCGGCCGCGGTGGTGGTGCGAAAGCCCGGCTCGACGCTTGATGAGGCGGCATTGATGGAATTTCTGCAGCTTCGCCTGGGCAAGTTCAAACTGCCGAGAATTATCCATTTCACGGAAGAAGCGTTGCCCAAGACCGGCACGGGCAAGATTCGAAAAATGGTTATCCGCGAGCATTTCTGGGCCGGCAAAGAAAAGCGAGTCCAGGGGTAGGACAGGCGATTCGCCTGTCCAAATGCAAATCAATGACGACACTCTCACGCCGTAAATTCCTAGCCGCCGCCACGGCGGCCACCGCCTTCGCCGCCGAACCCAAAATCCGCATCGCCATGCTAGGCACCGGCCACGCCCACGCCGCAGGCA
Organism: uncultured Acidobacteriia bacterium; assembly: GCA_903881085.1. Classification (GTDB taxonomy): domain Bacteria; phylum Acidobacteriota; class Terriglobia; order Bryobacterales; family Bryobacteraceae; genus CAIRSA01. The sequence continues at coordinate 4,367 of CAIRSA010000517.1, read as the reverse complement.
AACTGAAAACCATCCAGGACTCCCCCGATTTCGAACTCGCCGGAGTCTGCGAACCGAAGACCCGCCCGGACTACAAAAACGTCAGCTGGCTCACGGAAGAACAGCTTTTCAACGACCCTACGATCAAGGCCGTGGCCGTGGAAGGGACAGTTCCGGAGAACCTGGCCTACGGCCAACGCGTCATCGCCAGCGGCAAGCATCTACACATCGACAAACCGCCCACGCATCGTATGGAGCCGTTCCGCGCGTTGATCGAAGAGGCACGGCGCAAGAAACTGGCCGCACAGTGCGGCTACATCTGGCGCTTCCACGCTGGCTTCGACCACGCGCTCGAAGCGGCCAAACAAGGCTGGTTGGGCGATGCATACATGGTCCGCGCGGTGATCAACACCGATATCCCCGACAGCGGGCGCCTGGCGCTTTCGGAGTTCAAAGGCGGCATGATGTTCGAACTCGGCTGCCACATGATTGACCGCGTGGTGGCGCTGTGGGGCCGCCCGAAGGACGTGAAAAAATGGCTCCATCACGATTCTGTAATTCGCGACACGCTGGCCGACAACACGTTGGCGGTGCTGGAATACGGCGGCTCGCTGGCGGAGATCTCGACATCGGCGAAGATGGCTGGCGCCAGCCCGCACCGGTCGTTTGAATTGATCGGCTCCGATGGCTCGATCATCCTTGCGCCGGTGGAGCCCGGCACGAAAATGCGCGTCAGTATGCGTGAAGCGCGTGGGCCGTACAAGAAAGGCTGGCAGGATGTGGATCTGCCTCCGCAGCCGCGATACATCGCCGATTTCAAAGACCTGGCACACTTCATCCGTAGCGGAGAACCCTTGAAATATTCCTATGATCATGAACTGGCCGTGCATGAAACTCTGCTACGGGCATCAGGTGAGATATAGATGTTCATTCTGACGCTGGACTGCCCGTCGCGGGAAAAAGATCTGTTGATTTCGAATCTGTGGGACCTCGGCACCGAAGGCGTGATCGAGGAAGGCGACCAGGTGCAGGCGTTCTTCGGCGAACAGTTTGACGCTGCCGCGTTCGCCTCGTATTCCCCGCAGTGGAAGTTGGCTGAGGAGCGCGATTGGGCGGCCGAAACACAGGCATCCTGGACCCCGTTCGCGGTTGGCGAGCGGTTCTACCTCGTCCCTGCATGGCTTGACGACGAAGCGCCAGAAGGGCGCATGCGGCTGACGATTCATCCCGGCATGGCCTTCGGCACTGGGGCCGACACCACCACCCAGCTTTGCCTGGAAGCGATGGAGAGGCATCTGCAGCCGGGTGCCAAGGTGTTGGATCTGGGCACCGGCACTGGCATTCTGGCTGAGGCCGCGCTGTTGCTGGGCGCGGGCCGCGTGACGGCTTGCGACATCGATTGCGACGCTGCGTCGCAGGCCCGGCGCAACATCCCGGCACATGTGGATGTGTTCGCTGGCTCGAGCAAAGCGGTGCGCAGCAGTTCGATGGATCTGATCGTGGCCAACATCAATGCCAACACGATCAACGTGGTGGCAGCAGACCTCTCACGCATTCTGCGGCCGAGCGGAACCATCATCCTGAGCGGCGTTCCCGTGCGCGACGAGGCGATGCTGCATCTGCCTTTCGTCGTGACCGGACGAGTGGAGCGAAAAGAGTGGCTGGGACTGGTTTGTGCTAGCTTGGATGTATGCGGTCCAAATACTAATGCACACAATGCCGGAACGGGAAATGCCTAAGTCAGAGAACTTTTTCGATTACTACGAGTTACTACAACTAAGCCCCCACGCGGATGCGGCGGCCATCCATGTTATGCATTATCATCTGACGGAGAAGTATCATCCGGACACGAAGAACACCGGCGATGCGCAGAAACATCGGGCGATTTTGCAGGCATACAAAATATTGAGCAATCCTGAGAGCCGGGCGCAGTATGACGAAGAATACAAGAAACAAAAGGCGGGAAGCCAGCCCGCCGCGGCGCCAGGAGGGTCACAGCAGAAGCAGGCCAAGTCACAGCAAGAAGTAGAAGGCGGCATTGAGTTGGAGCGTGCCAAGCGCCAGGGCATTTTGTATCTGCTGTATCAGCGGCGCGTCAAAGACATGACCAAGCCCAACCTGAACATGCGTGACTTCGAGTCGATGTTGGGGTATTCGAAGGAGTCGTTGGAGTTCACCCTCTGGTACTTGAAGGAGAACGACTGTCTTCGGCCTGGTGACAACGGCGCCTATTCGATCTCAGCCCGCGGCGTGGAATTCTACGAGCGCACGGCAATGGAAACTCAGGATCTGGTGGTTCTGCCGTCTACCGGAAACAGCAAAGCGCTGGCGCCGATGAAGTAGAATTCTGAGTGCAAATGTGGCGCGAATGGCAGTCCAATGTCACTTACCTTGGAAGTTTGGTGACATGCCTGAGGTCTCTTTCTGACTGCGCGGGGTTCATTGATGACTCGCGTCTCTTGTCATTCATGATGTGGACTGCCGCTTCACGGAACAACTTCATCACCCCGAACGCGATGGATTTCACAGCTCAATACCCTGCCCCTGTCAACGCTTCACGCGCCGCCTTACGACGGCAAGAGCATGACCCGGGGGCAGGATGATTCGCTATTCCTTTCCTGTGAGACTCTTCATGCCGGTTTATCCAGGCGCACTCCGAGTGGATCCGTGGCAAAATTGACTTACAGTCTAGCCGGATCCATCGCTTCGGGCTTCAGGCCTAATTCATAAACCGCGGCCTGGGCGCGTTGCATATCGAAGTAACCGTCGCGTGCCAGCCGCGAAAGGGCTGCACCGGCGATCGATTCTGCGTCCACTTCAAAGTGGCGGCGCAAATGCTGCCGGTTGTCGCTGCGGCCGAAACCATCGGTGCCGAGCGAAGTCATGCGGCCAGGCAACCACGGCGCAATCTGATCGCTGACGATCTTCATGTAATCGGTGGCGGCGATGATCGGCGCGGTCGTACCGAGCAGTGCCTGTTGAATATAAGGCATGCGGGCCGGCTCGGAAGGATGCAGGCGGTTCCAACGCTCAGTCGCCAGTGCTTCGCGGCGCAGTTCGTTGTAGCTGGTGACGCTGTAAACATCGGCCTGCACGCCATAGCGTTCGGCCAAAATCGTCTGCGCACGAAGAGCTTCGTTGAGAATCGATCCACTGCCGAACAACATCACCTGCGCGGGCCAATACTGGGACGGCTTGTACTTATAGATGCCCTTCAGAATGCCTTCGTTGACACCTTCAGGCATAGCCGGCTGCGCGTAGTCTTCGTTGCCGATTGTCAGGTAATAGAACAGGTGCTCTTGCTCCTGATACATGCGGCGGATGCCGTCCTGAATGATGACGGCGATTTCGTAGGCAAAGGCCGGGTCGTAGCTGGCGCAAGTGGGAACGGTGCTCGACAACACCAGGCTATGACCATCCTGGTGCTGCAGGCCTTCGCCCGAAAGCGTGGTGCGGCCGGCAGTGCCGCCCATCAGGAAGCCCTTGCCGCGAGAGTCCGCAAACGCCCACACCAGATCGCCAATGCGCTGGAAACCGAACATCGAATAGTAAGTGAAGAACGGAACCATCGGCACGCCGTAGTTAGCGTACGAGGTACCTGCGGCCGTCACGGAAGCCATGGAACCGGCTTCGGTAATGCCCTCTTCGAGCACCTGGCCGTCCTTCGCTTCGCGATACCAGTTGAAGACATCGGAGTCGACCGGCTTGTACAACTGGCCCTGGCTGGCATAGATGCCATTCGAACGGAACAGCGAATCCATACCGAAGGTTCGGGCTTCGTCGGGAATAATCGGAACAATGTACTTGCCCCAAGCCGGATCTTTCAACAGCTTGGTGAGCACGCGGACGAAGGCCATGGTGGTGGAAACTTCGCGGCCCTGCGAACCAGCCAGCGACTCGCTGAATTCGCTGAGTGCGGGTGCTTGCATGACTAACTGCATGGGCTTGCGGGCAGGCAGGTAGCCACCCAGCGCTTTGCGGCGCTCATGCATGTAAATCATCTCCGGGCTTTCAGCCGGCGGACGATAGAACGACAGGCTGTTGGCAACCTCATCGGAAACAGGAACCTGGAACCGTTCGCGGAAGTGTTCCACCTCGGCGTCGTCCAGCTTCTTCTTCTGGTGCGTGGAGTTCTTGCCTTCGCCGCTGCTGCCCAGTCCGTAACCTTTGATGGTCTTGGCCAAAATGACAGTCGGTTGGCCGATGGTGTTCACGGCACGGTGATAAGCGTTGAATACCTTTATCGGGTCGTGGCCGCCGCGGCGCAGTTTGCCGATCTCATCGTCGCTCAGGTGCTTCACCAGTTCCAGCAGTTCGGGATACTTGCCGAAGAATTCCTGGCGGATATACGCTCCGCCCTTGGCCTTAAAATTCTGGAATTCGCCGTC
>CAIRSA010000516.1 GCA_903881085.1 uncultured Acidobacteriia bacterium | reverse complement strand
GGGCATTGCGTTGGACGGCAATTGGGGTCAGACAGCCCATTTTCGACATCCACCTTCGCTAAAGCTATGGCGGACAAGAAAACGGCCGAAAAAAGGTGTCAGACCCCAAATGCGACGCGTCGTTCTAATCAATGTAAGCGACATTGGAGCGAGACTCTGCGCCACGTCGATGGCTGCAAAGTTAATTTTGTGCGGTGACTTAGAAGGCTCCCTGAATTTCATGCAGGAAGTCAGTTCGCAGTGGGCTGCTGCGTGGCGTGATCCACAATCAAGATCCGTGCAGCGGCGCGTTCCGTGGGCACCAGTTTCAAGCCGAGTTGCGATTGCAGTGCATCGAATAGAGTAGGGCCGCCGGCATCATCGCGTGAGGCCAATGGACCAGCGCTACTATGGTCGCCGTGACCTGCGCCTCCACCGCTCCAACCGCCCTCGCCGTGGCCGCCAGCAGACGGCGCGGCGCTGCCGGACCAGGAGAGCGTGATATCGTATTTGCCATTCAGGTTCGTTTGGTCGTCCACGGGCAGGCCGAGATGGTCGGAGATGATCTGCCGCAGGTCAGCCATCGTCTTCTGTCCACCGCGGAAGCTGGATGATCCTCGGAAGCTGACGAGGCCTTCATGCGAGTGCCCCTGGCCTCCCGTGCTCGCATGCGGCCGGGCAGCGCCCTCTGATTCTTTGAGCTTCGAGCCGCTTTTGGCGACGGTGAGCAGATAACCCTTCATCGGCTTATCGACAAAGTGATAGGTGAGCCCGAAGCGTTCTTTCAACAAGCTTTGCAGCATGGCTGGAACTTGCTGCGCAGTTGCGCCATCGGGGATTTTCGCCGCCACTTCAAAGGTGTTGTTCCCAAGCGATGCACGGCCTGGAATCTGGTAGCTCTGCAGATTGAACGCCGTGGCGATCAACGTGGCCAGGGTACATTTGGAGCAACGAAACATCTCTGGACTGCTGAAATCGGCCTTGCCGGAATCAGCGCCGAAATGAAAGTTCGTTGGCGGATTAGAGCGGATGGAGGCCACTTCAAATTCCAACCTCTGCTGGGCCGAAGCGGACTGCGCGCTGGCAACAGCCAACAGCAATATTGAATATGCCGAAATTCTAAGGAACACCGCCACCTCACGAGAATAGTTTGCGTTACACAAGTATTCCCGCCAATGCGGCAATTAGTTCCCAAGAATTCCGGCTCAGTTAATTATTTCTTCGAAAGCTTGCGCGACACCTTCTCCACATCGGCCCAAACACGCAGCAGATTGCCGCTCCACATCTTGGCGATCTGTTTTTCGGTGTAGCCGCGACGCACCAGTTCAAGCGTGACGTTGAAGGCTTCGGCGGCGCTGTTCCAGCCATCGAGTCCGCCGCCGCCATCGAAGTCAGACGAAAGGCCGACGTGATCGATGCCGATCAACTTCACGGCATAGTCGATGTGATTCACGAAGTCCTTCACGTTTGCGCGCGGCGAGGGCGGATACTTCGCGTCAATCTCAGCCATGCTCTTTTCATAGTTGGCGCGGACATCGGGCGGCAGCGCGGCCAGGAACCCGCCACCACGCGTACGGCCAGGCGCGGCAGCTGCGCCCGGAGCTTCCACAGCGCAAGCGCGCGGACCGGCTTGTGCGCCACCACGGCCACGACGGCCGCCTTGGATGCCGGCCATCAGCCCTTCCCGTACTTTGGCAAGCGCTTCGGCGCGTTCCTTTGATTCTGCTTTTACATACGAAGCGAAGCCCACCATCTGGACCACGCCGCCATTTTTCTTCAGAGCAAGCAACAGCTCGTCATCCATATTGCGGCTGACATCGCCTACGGCGCGTACTCCGGAGTGCGAGGCGATAACTGGCGCCTTCGACAGCTTGATCGCTTCCATATTTGCGCCTTTCGAGGGATGCGACAGATCGACCATCATCCCCAGGCGATTCATCTCAGCGATGACTTCGCGGCCCAGCGGCGAAAGACCGTTGTTGTAGGAATAGCCCTGCACCTCGCCGGTATTCGAATCGGCTAGTTGGCTGTTGCCATTGTGCGCCAGCGACATGTAGCGCCCGCCGCGATCGTAGAACTCTTTCACGCGCTTGATGTCGGTGCCGATGGGATAGCCGTTTTCGATACCGATGACCGCGATGCGCATGCCCTTCTTCTTCAACGCGACAACTTGCGCCGGCGTGAGGGCGAGTCCCATCTTGTCAGGCGCAATCTTTTCCGTGAAGCGATGAATGGCTTCGAACTTTTCGACGGCTTGGCGATAGGCATCGTCATAGCCCTCGGGCGTTAGCGGGCCTTGTCCAACGTAAACGATCATGAACGAAACGTCCATCATGCCTTCGGTCATCTTCGGCAGATTGACTTGCGTCGTGAGACGCATGGTGTAGTTGCATTCCGGTGTGAAGTTGGTGGCGTCGATATCGTTGTGCGTATCGAGCTTCAGCACGCGCCCATGGATGGCTTTGGCCTTGGCGATCAGTGCGTCTTCTTTGGTCTGGGCGAGGCCGATGCCCGCACTCAGGATGGCGGATAACAAAATGATGTGGTTCATTGCGTCCTTCTACGGTCTAGGGGTATTTGTGGTGCAAGGTGAGCGACTGAGGCCAGGACGGACGGGGTTATTTCGATTGTAGCAGCGATGGCGAAACAATGAATACGCGCTGGGCTGTTGGCCGGGCGACTTTAGTCCCAGTCGGGCTTAAGCCCTCCGCAGGCTGAACGCCTGCCCTACCTAAGGTCGTTGGCTTGACAGCTGGTTGAATGATCGTTCATAATGATTGAATGATCGCTCAAGAGGACAACGCTCAGGCACGCATCCTGCGGACAGCCTTCCAGCTCTTTCATGAGCAGGGTTACCATGCAACCGGTGTCGCCACGATCCTGCGCGAGGCAGGCGTGAATCCGGGCAGCATGTATCACGTCTTCGCAGGCAAAGAGGCGTTGCTTGAGGAGGTCCTTCGCTATGCGCTCACGTTACTGCGCCCGGCGGTGATCGCTCCGGTGGAAGCAAAGGTCGCGGATCCACTTCACCGCGTCTTCGGACTGCTGGAGCAATATCGGGACGGGATGGTCCACAACAGTTGCCGTATGGGATGCCCCATCGGCAATCTGGCGCTGGAAGTCAGCGACGATCATCAGGGCGCGCGCCTACTGATCGCCGCCAACTTTGAGAACTGGGTGAAGGAGGTCGCGGCGTGGCTCGAAGCCGCCGGTGACCGGTTGCCGAAGGACACGGACCGCGCGCGTCTGGCGCGATTTGTCCTCACTGTGATGGAAGGCGGGCTGATGCAGGCACGAGCGGCGGGAAACCTGGAACCATTCGATGCCAGTGTGGCCGAGTTGCGAACGTACTTCGGCCTCCTCGAAGAAAAGGCGAGAGCGGCTCGAAAACCAGGAAGGAAGGGAAAGAAATGATCAAACACATTTGCATGGTTGCTTTGCTCTGTGCGGCGCTACCGGCGCAAGACAAGCCGGCGGCCACGGCGATCACCGAAGGCGTGGTGGATGCTTCGATGGACGAACTCTGGCGCGTCTTCTCAACGGCTGAGGGTTACAAGAAGCTCGGCGTGGCCCTGGCCGACATGGACTTTCGGCCTGGTGGGCTGATTCGAACTCATTACAACCCCAAGGGCCAGCTTGGCGACGAGGGCACTATCGTCACCGAGATTTTGACTTACGACCCTGCCCACGTGATCACGACACGCATTGCGCGCCCGCCGAAGGGATTCCCGTTTATGACCGCATACAAGACGGTTTGGTCGGTGGTGACGCTGACAGACGCCGGCTCGGGCCGTACGCACTTGCGGCTTGCCATGGTGGGGTTCGATGCCACTACGGAGTCACAGGCAATGCGAGCGTTCTTTGAACGTGGCAATGCGGCTGTGCTTGAGGAGCTGCGGCGGCACTATGGGAAGCCGGCTGCCGCTGCCCCTGGCAAGCTGGATGCCTTCGCTCCGCTCATTGGGCGCAACTGGACGGCGCCACTGCCCAATGGCGTCCTGATGGACACACAACGGTTTGAGTGGTTGTATGGCAGGAAGTTTGTCCGCAATACGCATGCGGTTAAGAATGCGAAGGGCGAAGTGGTCTATGACGGCGAGACCGTTTACGCCTGGGACGAGCGGGCGGGGCGCATTGTGTGGTGGTATTGGAACGCCTCCGGTGGGTATCTGGAAGGGACCGCTTCCGTTGGCGCCGACGGTGCGATCACTACGGAGGGGCAGAACCATGGCGGGGCGGGTCAGCTTGACCGGACGCGGTCTACTATGCGGATGAGTGGTGAGACGTGGACGTTTACGCCTTCGTTTGAGAAGGACCGGGTTTGGCATAGCGAGCCGGCGCGGACTTACAGATAGTTGGAGGGGCGAGTGCCACTCCGCCTTCGCCAAGGCTACGGCGGACAGGTCGGCCGCAGATTGCCAATCTGCCCACATCGAGATTGTCATAGCGCTTATCGGCGATGGCGGCTTGTGTTGTGCACTCAGGGAAACACGCGGGCTGTCCCCGGTTTTAGTTATCCTAGTAGATTGGGGGTTATGCATTGTCACGTGTATCTTTAGCCTTTAGCAGCTTCTTTGGAATTCTTTTCGGCGCAGGGCTGCCGGAAGAGGTTGCGAAGGCGTTTGGATTTTTGAAGCCGGAGCCGAAGAAGCCGGAGCCGCCGCCGGTGAAGACGTTCTCGCCGGCCGATGGTGCGTTGCAGTTGCTGGGTATTTTGCAGCGCGATGCGCGGTTAATCGACTTCCTGATGGAAGACATCAAGGGCTTCAGCGATGAAGAGGTCGGCGGTGCCGTTCGCGATGTGCATCAGCAATGCGGCGTGGCGCTGAAACGCTACGTTACGCTGGCCCCGGTGATCGATGGCGTGGAGGGCACATTCACGAAGCTCGACGCGGCGGGCGCGCTGGCCAAAGATGCCACCGCGATCAAGCTATTAGGCAATGTACCGGCAAAGGGTAAGGTACCCGGCGGAACGCTGCGGCACAAGGGCTGGAAGGCGGAGAGTATGGACCTGCCTGCATTGATCGCCAGTCAAAATACGTCGGTGCTGGCGCCGGCGGAAATCGAAGTTGAATAACTAACCGTGACAGTCATAGGTATCGATCTTGGAACAACGAATTCGAGCCTTGCCTATTCGACGGGCGAAGGCGTTTCATTGTTCGCCATTCCACAGTTGACCAATCCAGCCGAGGTCAGGGCCGAGGCGCTGCTGCCTTCGTCGCTGTACATTCCTGGGGCGAAGGATTTCCCTGAAGGCGCGACGGCACTGCCGTGGGATGACTCGCCGACGTTCGTGGTAGGCGTGCTGGCGCAGAAGCGCGGAGCGGAATCTGCCGGGCGGCTGGTGACTTCGGCGAAGAGCTGGCTGTCGCATGGCGGCGTGGATCGCACCTCGGCGCTGCTGCCGCTGGCTGCGCCGGATGGGGTCAGCAAGATCTCGCCTGTGGAAGCTTCGCGGCAGTATCTGATGCATCTTCGAAAGGCGTTTGAAGCGCAGTTCGGCGGCGAGGCGCAGGTGCTGGTGACGGTGCCCGCGTCGTTCGATGCGGTGGCGCGCGAGCTGACGCTGGAAGCGGCGACGCAGGCCGGCTTGAAAGACGTTGTGCTGCTGGAAGAGCCGCAGGCGGCGTTCTACGCGTGGATTGAGAAGCATCCGGACTGGCGCGAGCGCGTGCAGCCGGGCGATTTGATCCTGGTGGTCGACATCGGCGGCGGCACCACCGACTTCACGTTGATCGCGGTGACTGAGGCCGCAGGCGAACTGCGGCTGGAACGCGTGGCGGTGGGTGAGCACATCCTGCTGGGCGGCGATAACATCGATCTGGCGCTGGCGCGCACCATTGAACAGGAACTGGCGGCGAAGAACACGAAGCTCGATGCGATGCAGTTGCACATGCTGTGGCAGCGTTGCCGGGCAGCGAAAGAGAAGTTGCTGGAGCCGGGGTCGCACGCCGATTCCGAGCCGGTGACGATTCTGGGGCGCGGCACGGGGCTGATCGGCGGGACGATCAAATCGAAATTACAGCGCGAGGTTCTGGAGCGGATTCTGCTGGACGGATTTTTTCCGCTGGCGAAGAGCACGGACCTGCCGCAGCGGGCGCGGCGCGTGGGATTGATGGAGACCGGTCTGCCGTATGCGCAGGACGCGGCGATCACGCGGCACATGGCGGCGTTTTTGCGGCAGCAGGCAGCGGGCGCAGAGCATGGGTCAGTGAGGCGGACGCCAAGCGGACTGGCGGCGCCCACGCATGTGCTGTTCAATGGCGGCGTGCTGCGGTCAGAGATTGCGCGGACGCGGGTAATGGAGACGCTGAACTCGTGGCTGGCCGAGGAAGGCCTGGCGCCGGCGGCGTTGCTGGATGGCGAAGACCTGATGCATGCGGTGGCGCGCGGGGCGGCCTACTATGGGCTGGCGCGGCAGGGCAAAGGCATACGCATTCGTGGCGGCGTGCCGCGGACTTACTATGTGGGAATCGAATCGTCGATGCCCGCGGTGCCGGGGTTTGCTCCGCCGCTGAAAGCGATGGCGGTGGCTCCGTTCGGCATGGAAGAGGGCACGTCCGTTGCGTTGCCGGAGACGGAGTTCGGACTGCTGGTGGGCGAGGCGGCGGAGTTCCGCTTCTTCTGTTCGGCGGTGCGCAAGAACGACGCGCCGGGGACCATGATTGAAGTGCTGGGCGACGATCCGGCTGAGTTGGCGCCGATTGAAGTGCAACTGGATTCGGGCGGGGCGCGCGAAGTTGTGCGCGTGAGCCTGCAGGCGCAAGTGACCGAGACGGGGCTGTTGCAGTTGTTCTGCGTGGCGCGCGACGGGCGGCGTTGGAAGTTGGAATTTAATGTCAGGGAACGGGTGTCATGAAGATCGGCATAGATCTGGGAACGACGAATTCGGCGGTGGCGTATATCGATCCGGCGGAAGCCGCTGAGGCGGATTTTCCACCGATACACATTCAGCAGATTCCGCAGTTTGTTGCGGCCGGGCGTACGGAGTCGATGCGCACGCTACCCTCGTTCCTGTATCTGGGCGATCAGACTTACACCGGCGCCTACGCGCGTGAGCAAGGCGCGCTGGTGCCGACGCGGTCGGTCCATTCGGCGAAGTCGTGGCTGTCGAATCCGGAAGTGGACCGCACGGCGAAGATTCTGCCGTGGGATGCGCAGGAAGGCGCGCGCGAGTTGTCTCCGGTGGAAGTTTCGGCGGCGCTGATCGGACACATGAAGAAGGCTTGGGATGACGCGCATCCGCAGCATCCGATGGCCGAGCAGGAGATTGTGCTGACCGTGCCCGCGTCGTTCGACGAGGAAGCGCGTGAGTTGACGGTGGCGGCGGCGGCGCAGGCGGGGCTGGAAAAGATCACGCTGCTGGAAGAGCCGGCGGCGGCGTTTTATTCGTGGATCGCGAATCACCTTTCGCAATCGCAGAAGAGTCTGCTCGATGGGCAGACGGTGCTGGTGGTCGACGTGGGCGGCGGTACGAGCGACTTTACGCTGATCCGCATTTCGCGCGAAGGCGACCGCGTGCAGTTTACGCGCACCGCGGTAGGCAAGCATCTGCTATTGGGCGGCGACAATTTGGATCTGACGCTGGGCTGGCTGGTGGAAGCCAAACTCGGCAAGCAGCTTTCGATCAAGCAGCGCAGCGGGTTGAGAAGGCAGTGCGCGGCGGCGAAGGAGCGGCTGCTGGGCGAGGCCGATCTGGCTAGTGTCGAGATCACCGTGCTGGGCGGCGGATCGTCATTGATTGGCGGCACGCTGCGGACTTCGATCACGCGCGATGAGGTGCTGGAACTGGCGCTCGATGGCTTTCTGCCGTTCTGCGGGTTGGACGAGAAACCTAAGGAAGAGAAGCGCAGCGTGTTCCGCGAGCTGGGGCTGCCTTATGTCGCGGACCCGGCGGTGACGCGCCATTTGGCGGCGTTTTTGACGAGCGCGAATGCGACGGCGCCCGACGCGATCCTGTTCAACGGCGGATTTTTCATTCCGGAGATTTTGCGCGACCGCGTGGCCGATGTGGCGGAGAAGTGGTACGGCAAGCGTCCTCTGATTTTCGAAAATCAGGACCTGGATCTGGCCGTGGCGGTGGGGGCGGCGTATTATTCGAACGTCAAGTCCACGGGCACGGGCGTGCTGGTGCGCGGTGGGTTGCCGCGTGCCTATTACATTGAGATCGGCGGCGCGGGCGATGAGTTGCGCACGGTCTGCCTGGCCCCGCGCGGGACGGAAGAGGGCTCGACGTTAGAGGTCGACCTGCCGGAGTTGCAGCTGGTGGCGAATAAGCCGGTGTCGTTCCGGTTGTACAGTTCGCTGGTGCGCACGGAAGATCCGCTGGGCGCGGTGGTTTCGTTTAGCGGCGTCGAAAAAGAAGAGCTGCATGCGCATGCTCCGCTGAATGCCGTGATCCGCTTTGGCAAACCTGCGGGCGAGCGGCTGGTGCCGGTGAAGCTGGGCGCGCGGTTGACTGAAGTCGGCACGCTGGAGATCTGGTGCGAATCGAAGGTCAGCGAGCATCGCTGGCGGCTGCAGTTTGAGCTGCGCAAGAAGGCCTCTGCGCCAACGCAGTCGCGGCCTGCGGCTTTGGTGAGCGATGAGTCGATTGTGCGCGCCGAGGAGTTGATCGAGCAGACGTTCAATGGCGATGCCGCGCCGGAGGAGTTGCCGGCGAAGCTGGAGCAGGCGCTGGCGTTGGGGCGTTCGTCGTGGCCGTTGACTACGATCCGGCGGCTGGCGGTGAAGTTTTTGGAAGTGGCCGAGGGGCGTAAGCGATCGGCGGCTCATGAAGTACGGTGGCTGAACCTGTGCGGGCTGGTGATGCGGCCGGGCTTTGGCTTTCCGGGCGACGATCTGCGGATGGAGCAGGCGCGGCGGATCTATGCCGGCGGCATGGCGTTTGCGAACCAGGTGCAGAACGAGATTGAGTGGTGGATCTTCTGGGGACGCGTGGCGGGCGGCTTGAATCGCAACCAGCAGTTGGACGTGTATCAGCGGCTATCAGGCCTTTTGTTGCCGCGCGGGTCGAAGAAAGTTCCGCGAGTGAACAGCAGTTTGGTACGTGAGATGTGGCGCACGGCGGCGGCGTTGGAGCACTTGCCGGTGGGGACGAAGACGGAGTTGGGCGACGGGTTGATGAAGCGGGTGAAGGCGGGCGATTTCAAGGAGAGCGAGCTGTGGTGCCTATCGCGGCTTGGGGCGCGCGAGTTGTTTTATGGCCCGATTAATCTGGTGGTGCCGGCGTCGACGGTGACGCGGTGGATCGATGGGATTCCAGCGGCCGGCGGCGCGGGGGAGGCCATTGCGAGGATGGCCCGCCGTACCGGCAATTCGACACTGGATCTGGCCGCGGGCACCCTCGAGTCAATACGGCGACGGCTCGGCAACGATCCCTCCGCCGAGCGCCTGCTCGCACTGCTCGAGGGCGACAGCACCCGCGATCTGGATTCGCTGGGGCGGATGTTCGGTGAGGAACTGCCCAGCGGGTTAGTGTTTTCGGAATAAGAGGCGGGACTAAAGTCCCGCGCAGGCTCGCCCCACCCTTACAGTTTGAAGTCGAAGGCAAAGCCTGCTACGGCGCGAATGGTTTTGCCGTTGGCCTGAATGGGCGAGAATTTCCACTTCTTCATGGCGTTGGTTACGGCGCCGCTAAACAGCTAAACAATGGATTACCATTGACGATCTTCACTTGATCCACGTTCCCATCGGGATCTATATAGGCATCCACGCGAACTTTGCCAGCCAGGTGCATTTGTTTTGCGATGGGCGGATATTCCGGATTCACGCTGGTGATAAGCGCTTTTTGGGCCTCGTCCTCAGAAACCCTTACGGCCGGATCTTGTGCAAACAAGCCAACCGCAAAAGTGACACAACTCAGAAATTGTTCCACATCCACCTCCAGTGGTAATTGAGAATGTAAGCTTCATATCGCTGCCTTAGCGCACACCATTAATTTATTTTTTCGCGGACCGAAAGGCTCTTATTTTCTCCGCCCTGTCCGATTCGATTATCCGGGAAGGAGCTGTTGGACTCATCTGGAAAAGCTATCTCTAACATTTAGCATCGGTTGCATACAACGTGCTCGTTACCTGCCAGGTGACTCGCATTGCGGGCTGTCCCCGGTTTGCGCAGTCTCGCCACCCATCCGAATTTGCCGTCGACTACTCTATTTAGGATTATAGGCTGGCGGATGGGATTATCCGAAGAATCCAAGTCGCATCCTTAGTTTTCATCCGTGGCCATCCGAGTGGATCCGTGGCGAATTTGTCTTGACGTGTTTCCTGACGGTAATGCAGAAGAAATTTAGCCACGGATCCACTCGGATGGACACGGATAAAACACGGAATTCCGGGTATCGTTTCAGGACTACTCTGACTGATTAACAAGAAAGCGGTATCAGGCGAATGTGCCACGGGACCTGACCACGAAAAACGAGTGGTATTGGATTGCAAATCTGCCTACATCCGCTAGCGGTGGGCCAAGTTCATTTCGAGCAGGGCTTGGGCTACTGGGCGTAGTTGTTGTTGGCGATCGGCGCTGAGGGGCGATAGGAAAGGAACGATTGGGCCGGTTTCGGCGATCCCTGCCAGTTCAACGGCGTGATGCAGCACCACGGATGGCCCCCAGGCATCGCGCAGGTCTTCGAGCGGCAGGAAGTGATCACGCAGGCCGGCGGCTGTATTGAAATCACCGCGATTGCAGGCTTCCCAGATCAGCCGCGACATGTCTGGGGCGATGCTTACCGAGCCGGTGGTGAATCCGCGGAGGCCCCAATCGCGCATGTGCGAGATGGCTGGCCGCTCGCCGATGCCGCTGATGACGCGACTGCGGTCGATGCGCTGTAACAATGAGGAAAGGTAGTGGTCGTCGGCCGGGTCCTTGCGGATGACAGCGTACTTCACCAGTACGGCTTCGCCGGAATCGATCAGGCGGCCGATGGCGTCGAGTCCTTTTTCTTTATCCGAGCCGAAATTCGCTTCGTCCTTGATGTAGATGACGAGCGGCTTGCCGGCGGTGTCGGCCAGACGTTTCACACCGGCTTCCAACCCGGCTGCGTCGCGCGGATCGGTGCAAGGCAGCAGCATGGCGCAGGAAAATGGAAGGCGGGCGAGCATTGCGGCCTCTTCGAGCGCGTGGCCGAAAGTCGGGCCGATGCTGGGAATCACCAGATATTGCGCGGCGTACTGCGAGAGCCATTCGGCCATGGCATCGAAGTCCGACAGCGAAGCGTGGTAGAGAAACGCGTTGCCGCCGTACATGAAACGGGTGATTCCGCCGGCGGCGATGTGGCGGAAGATACGGTCGTTCTGCGCCGCGTCAAATGTCGCGGCAGCGTCATGGCGGCGGGCCATGGGCGGAACGGCTACAGCGCCGTGGAAAATCGTTGGATCCAGTGTCATGTGTTCAGCTGGCGGGAACCAGTCGGAGTCGAACCGACCAACGACCATAAGACCGTTCACTAGTTTTGAAGACTAGGCCTGCCACCGGGCAAAAATGGCTCCCAGTAGGATTTTAGCAGGCAAGCGCAGCATTTACACCCATCAATCAAATTTCGGATGTATGCTTAGGATTAAGAGGGTATATGCAGAAGCTTCTTATCGTAACACTTGGTATGGCGCTGGCCATTACCTGTTCCGCGCAGGGCCGGGGCGGCCATGGCGGAGGCGGCGGCAGAGGATCTGGCGGTAGTGGCGGCCATGGATACAGCGGTGGTGGCGGCTACGCGCGCGGCGGCTACGGCGGCGGAGGCTATGGTGGGTATCGTGGCGGTGGCTATGGCGGATACGGTTATGGTTTCCGCGGCGGCAATTACGGTGGCTTCTATGGCGGCTATGGACTTGGTTACTGGGGCGGATACTACGGCTCTTACGGATATCCGGGTTACTATGGGCCTGCCTACTATCCGAACTATTATTACAACGACTACTATTATTCGGCTCCGCCCGCGGTTTCGTATTACTACGAACCGGCACCTGTGCGCCGAACTCCTGCGGTGATTGCGCCCCGTCAACAGCAGGCTGCTCCGCCGGCTAAGACTTCGGCGTTTGTGGGCGACGGCAAGTGGCATCACTTTGGTGAGGCTGACGGGCAGTAATGAAGATGGACAGGCGAATCGCCTGTCCTACCCACGGACGCGGATGCGCGATTAGAGCTGCGCGTCCAGCATCTTGGCGACGTCGGTCCTGCCTACCGCGCCAACCTTCTGCTCCACCACTTTACCGCCCTTGAACAGCAGCAACGTGGGGATTCCGCGGATGTTGTAGCGCATCGCTGTCTGTGGGTTTTCGTCCACGTTCAACTTGCCTATCTTTACGCGGCCAGCATAATCGTCGGCCACCGCGTCGATTGTCGGCGACATCTGGCGGCACGGGCCGCACCATTCCGCCCAAAAATCCACCATAACGGGGACCTCTGAGTTAATCACATCTTTGTCGAACTCTGCGTCCGTCAATGTAAGCGTATTCTGACCTGCCATTTCCAATCCTCTCTTTTACTGTCTACGTTAACTTTAGATGTACCGGACGTTAAAAAGATTCGGCTAGCGCTGCATTTCCCTGCCTAAGCTATTATAGAGAGCCGAGTATTCAGCCGCCGAAGCGTCCCAGGAAAAATCCTTCGCCATACCGTTGCGGACGATTTCCGTCCAGCCTTGACGGTCGCGCCAGAGGCCAATCGCCTCCCTGATGGAGTTCAGCAACGCCCACCCGGTATAATCATGGAACTTAAATCCGGTCTCTTTATCGATGGTATCATCCAAGCCGCCCGTGGCGCGCACCACCGGCACGGTGCCGTAGCGCAGACTGTAGATCTGGTTTAACCCACACGGCTCATAGCGGCTGGGCATCAGGAACATATCGGAGCCGGCTTCGATCTTGTGAGCGATGCGGTTATCGTAGGCCACCTTCACGGCAACCTTGGTTGGATTGTGCCATGCCAGGCCGCGGAACATGTCCTCATATTGCTGTTCGCCGTTGCCAAGAGCGATCAGAGTGATATCTTCAGCCATCAGATGACCGGCGATCTGCTGGATAAGATCGAACCCTTTCTGAGTTGCAAAGCGCGAAACGATGCCGATGAGCGGGCGATCCATGGCTTCTTCGCCGAGGCCGAATTCGGTGAGCAGGTCCAGCTTGCAAGCGGCTTTGCCTTCCAGATCGGCGGAGGAGTAGTGGGCGGCGATGAAGCGGTCCTTCTCCGGACTCCACTCGTCATAGTCCACGCCATTTAAGATTCCGGTCAACACGCCGGAACGGGCGCGCAGCAGGCCGTCGAGATTGAACCCATACTGCGGCGTCTGAATTTCGCGGGCGTAGCCGCGGCTGACGGTGGTGAGGGCATCGGCCATGACGATGCCGCCCTTGAGCAGGCTGGCGTTGCCGTAGAATTCCATCAGATCGGGGCGGAACATGGAATCGCCGAGTCCAAGCAACTGGAGATCGGTACGCGAGATGATGCCCTGGTAGCCGAGGTTGTGGATGGTGAGGACGGTCTTGACACCGAAGAACGTTGGATCGCCATCGAATTTTGTTTTGAGATAGATGGGCAGCAGGCCGGCCTGCCAGTCATGGCAGTGAAAAATTTCGGTCTTGAACAGATGGCGCGCCACGCCGATGGCGGCCTCGCAGAGCGCACCGAATCGGACCTGATTGTCGCCGAAGTCTCCGCGCAAGTCGCCGTAGAGTCCGCCGCGGTCGTATAACCAGGGGATGTCGACAAAGAAGAAGGCTACGCCTGCGCGGTCCAGACGCCATATGTCGGCCTGGAACGAATTTGGTCCAACATAGATGGGCAGCCGTTCCCATACGCGTCGCATTTCATCCAGGGCGATGCTTCCGTAGCGGGGGAGCACCACTGCCACTTCGTCTCCGCCGCGAACCAGGGCGGCGGGCAGCGATCCAACGACGTCGGCCAGTCCGCCGGTTTTGGCGAAGGGGGCGGCCTCGGAGGAAACCATCAGGATTTTTGACATATCGCTCCTATGATATCTTGCAACGTATGGGCAACACATCGCGAAGACGACTTTTACAATCGGCGGCGTTGGGCGCACTTCCGGCGGCGGCGTCGGCGTTGGCGGCACCGAAGCGCAACGTGTACGAAGAACTGGGCATCAAGCCGGTGCTGAATTTTCGCGGCACGCATACGGTGATTGGCGCTTCGAAGATGTGGCCGGAACTGCATGAAGCGATGGCGACCGCGTCGCAATCGTACGTATCGATCGACGAATTGCAGGACAAAGCCGGAGCGCGGATAGCAGGGCTTATCGGCTGCGAAGACGCGTTCGTTACGACAGGCACCGCGGGCGCGATCACATTGGCCGTGGCCGGCGTGCTGACAGGCGAGGACGAGGCGCGCGTGCGCCAGCTGCCCGACCTTGCGGGCATGCGCAGCGAGGTCATCATTCAGAAGGTGCATCGCAACGGCTATGACCACGCTGTGCGCAACTCGGGAGTGAAGATCATTGAGGTGGAGTCGCGCGCGCAGCTGGAAGCGGCCTTCAACGCGCGCACCGCGGCGGTGTACTTCCTGGGCGGCACCTCGGGCGATTGGGCGGTTGAGACGCCGGTGAAGATTGAGGAATGCGTAGCGATCGCGCATGCCCGGCAGGTACCGGTGCTTGTGGACGCGGCCAACATGCTGCCGCCTTTCGGGAATCTGCAGATGCTGGCGAAGCTTGGAGTGGATCTGATCTGCGTGAGCGGCGGCAAGCACATGCGCGGGCCACAGTGTTCGGGGATTCTGGCCGGACGGCGCGCGCTGGTCCGTGCCGCGCGGTTGAATTCCAGTCCGCATTCGGATTCGCTTGGCCGCGGCTTGAAAGTTGGCCGCGAAGAGGTGGTGGGATTGCTGCTGGCCGTGGAAAAATATGCGAAGCTCGACTTCCCGGAGCTGGACCGGCAGTGCCAGCAACAGGCCGAATACCTGCGGCGCGAGTTGCAGAAGATTCCCGGCATGAAGACGAGCTTTGCGCCGCATGACCGCACGCGCCGCGTGCACCGCCTGGTGGCCGAATGGGACACGGCGAAGCTTTCGGTGGATGAACTGGAGAGAAAGCTGCTGGAAGGCAGTCCGCGCATCGCCGTGCTGCGCGATGGCAAGGGCATCGTCTTCACCGTTTTCATGAACGACCCGGGCGACGAAAAGCACGCCGCGCGGCGCATGAGGGAAATCTTCGCAATGCTACACTAGAAGTTTCCAGACATGTATTTGCTGTTACTGTTATTCCTATCGCTACCCGTCTGCGCACAGACGGCTCTACCTCCTAATCGCGAGACTTTAATCGTCACCGGAACCTACGATCCGCTTCCGCTGGAAGAGGCCGAGCGTAACATCCGCGCCTTTCCGGCGCGTGACATGCAACTGGTGACCAACACGTTTGCCGATCTGATGTATCTGGATTCTTCGCTCGATATGCGCCAGCGCGCCGCAGGTGCGGTGCAATCGGGCCTTTCGATCCGCGGTGGCGGCTTTGGCCAGACCCTGGTTTTGCTGGATGGGATTCGCATGAACGACGTGCAGTCAATGAACCACGACATGGACATTGCGCTGCCGCCCTTTGCTATCTCAAGCATGGAAGTGTTGAAGGGTTCTGGCTCCACGTTGTATGGGTCTGACGCCGTGGCCGGCGTGGTGAACTTTCGCACGCACATTCCCGAAGGCTCGGAGTTCAGGCTGCGCAGTGCACTGGGCAATTTCGGCGTGAATCAGGAGAGCGGCGCGTTCAGCTTCCATCGGCGGTCGTTCGCGGAGCAGATTAGCTTTTCGCGCGATTTTTCGACTGGCTTTGCGCCCGACCGCGATTACCGCAATCTGTCGCTGGCCAGCCTGACCAACTGGAACCACACGCACATCACGCTGGCGCTGAATGACCGCCCGTTTGGCGCGGACCAGTTCTATGGCAACTACAATTCGTGGGAGCGCACCAAGACGTGGTTTGCCGGTGTACATCAGAATCTGGGCGACCAGACGGAGATCACGTTTGGGTACCGCCGTCATTCGGATCTGTTTGTTCTGTTCCGCGATCGCCCCGAATACTTTACCAACCGTCATGTGGACCAGAGCTTCCAGTTGGCCTTGCGGCGCACGGAAAAGCTGCCAAAGAACTTTCGCCTGCACTATGGCGCCGAAGTCCTGCATGAATCAATCGACAGCAACAATCTGGGTCAGCATTCTCGCAACCGCGGCGCGGGCTACGTGGCGCTGGACATCCGCGCGCTGCGGCGCTTCAGCTTCACTGCCGGTGTGCGCGCCGAAATCTACAACGACACGGAAAAGCAGTTTAGTCCCAGCGTGGGCGCGGGCTATTGGCTGACGCAGAAAATCAAGTTCAAGGCTTCGGCCAGCCGGGCATTCCGGCTGCCTTCCTACACGGACCTCTACTACCACGACCCTTCGAACGTAGGCTCACCGAATCTGCGGCCAGAGACGGCGTGGAGCTACGAAGGCGGAGTCGACATCAACTCGGGCGGCAAGCTGCGCGGCGAGTTCACCGTGTTTGAGCGGCGCGAACATGACGGCATCGACTATGTGCGCAACTCGCCCACGGACGTCTGGCGCGCCACCAATTTTCAGAAACTGAACTTTACGGGCCTGGAGGCGGCGGTTGTTTATAAGGGCTTGGACTTCCGCTATACCGGCATCCATGGCGCGCAGGACCAGTTGGGCGCAGCGCAATCGAAGTACGTATTCAACTATCCGGTTCATTCGGGGCTGGTTTCCTGGAAGATCCAGTCAAAAAAAGGGGTTTTCTTCCGCACTCGCATGGGCGTGTTGGAACGGTACGGGCGCGATCCGTACGGCGTGTGGGACATTTACGTGGCTTATAGCAAGAAGCGCGTACATCCATTCTTGCAATTGACCAATCTGACCGATACGTATTATGAAGAGATCCTGGGCGTTCGAACGCCCGGGCGCGGCATTGTTGGTGGCCTGGAGTGGGTCGTCTACCAGAAAAAGTAGCAATAATCCTCAGGCTTGCCATCACATTGTCGATATGTGCAACAGCGATGGACAAAGAAGCTTTATACACGTTACATTCCGGTTTGCCACGCCAGTCTCCTGGCGGTGACGCGACCACACGCCGCGCCATCGAGATGCTTCCGAAGGGCTTTAATCCCCGCGCGATTGCCGACATGGGCTGCGGGCCAGGGATGTCAACGATGGTGCTGGCGGAATCGTTTCCTGAAGCTGCGGTGATTGCGGTGGATACACATCAGCCTTTTCTCGATCAACTGGCTGACGCCGCCAACGCCGCCGGGATTGCGGACCGCGTCTCTACTGTGAACCGGTCGATGGAACTGCCGGGCGAGGAGCCGGGCAGCTTCGATCTGATCTGGGCCGAAGGGTCGGCGTATCTGGTGGGAGTCGAGACGGCACTCGATGCCTGGCGGCCGTTGCTGCGTGCGGGGGGCTGCATCGCTTACACAGAACTGGTCTGGCTCTCGGCGGATCCACCGGAAGACGCACTGAATTACTGGCAGGAAGTTTATCCGGACATGAACACGGTGCAGGGGAATCTGGACATTGCACGTAGCGCGGGGTTCGATGTTCTGGACCACTTTGTGCTGCCGCCTTCGGACTGGTGGGATGAATACTACTCGCCGTTGCAGCGGCGGATCAATATTCTGCGCATGGAAGAGGGGATTTCGGAAGTGCTGAACAACGCCGAAAATGAGATCAATATGTATTCGTTGTTCGGAGGGTGCTATGGGTATGTGTTTTACGTGCTCGCGCTGAATACGCGAACGGCTGATGTTTCGCGGCGTCCTGCATAGGCTCATGAGATGAGCCAATTTCGACATAATCCTAGAAAACGCTGTTGGACTGGGTTTGATACAGCGATCTTCCACATTTGCATTTGATTGCGGATGAAGGCGGCGTAACCCATTGGGTGAGTGATTTATTGGAGCATTGCGGTGGAGGGCAATTGGGGTCAGACATCCCATTTTCGGCCGAAAACGGCCGAAAAAAGGTGTCAGACCCCAAATGCGACGCGTCGTGCGAATTGGCTGAAGCCCATCCAACTGCTT
>CAIRSA010000515.1 GCA_903881085.1 uncultured Acidobacteriia bacterium | reverse complement strand
GCTAAAAAGGACGGGTCTGGCCTCGAGTTTTCCCTGCCGATCGGGTAGCTCGAAGCGAGATCAATAGACCGGATAAGCATGTAGATCTTGTAGCGTAGGACTTGCGGACGGGGGTTCGATTCCCCCCGGCTCCACCAATACTCAAAATCCCAACCCTTATCCGGTTGGGATTTTTTTTGCCTGTTCCCCCCTGAAATGCGCCGTTGCCTCGCGAGCGTGACCACCCCAAACTCGGCGATCTCGCCCCCGTCCCGCCTTCTCTGTTCTCGGTTTTCTCTGCTGGTCTCGAGAGCGTTCTCGAGGCCACCTCTTTTATAATCAATGGGTTAGAAGCGGTCGGTTGTGGTTGGCAACTCCTGTAGAGAGGGCGACCGAGCGACGAGGAGGCACAAAAAAACCGCCCGAGGGCGGTACTCGCGGTAGGGCTCAACGCGGTCAGACGGGCGGCGCGAGCACCCGCATCTGGTCGCTCCAGCCGTTCGGCCAAGGCTGCCGCATCACGTGCTCCAGCAACGCCTTTGGCGATTCCGTGAGCCGTTCCAAGACCTCAGGTGCCAGCAGGGTCAGGCGCAGCAACCGACGCACCTGCGTCACGTCTATCCCTTCGGCTTGTGCGATTTCGGCCACCGACGCGGCGCGCTGCTCGTCCAGCAGCCGTTGCCAGTGGTGCGCCAACCCGAGCGCCCGCATCAGCGAAGTGTCCTGTGCTGCGGTCCGAGCTTCGCGCTCCCTCGTTGCCTCCGACAGGAATTGCTGCGGGGCATCAAGCGGTGTGATGACCTGCTTCTTGACCCCCCGCTTCACCAGCGTCCAGGGTACGAAGGTTTCCAGTCTCACGCCGCCAGCCGGATTCGGAAGTTGGTGGGTGACCGGATCGCCCTTGAATCGCCCCCGGTGTTTCCTGCACATGCAGCCCCCTCGAATCGATGCACGATCTGCCGCTGCGCCTCCCAATCCACGGGCAGAGGGTTGCGCTGGAACCAGATCAGGTTCATCCGACGCGGTTGCCGTCCCGACATCAGCATGTCCAGGATGTCTGGCGCGAGCAGGGTCAGTCGCATTAGCTCGTTGGGCACCGAGGGATGCAGCCCTTCTGCCCGAGCGATGTCCGAGCCGCTCTTCATGGCGCCGGTGTCGACAAGGTGCTGCCAGTAGAAGCCGCGCGCGATTCCCTCCAGCAAGGTGACGTCGTGAACGTCCCGATCGTCCGCGGCCACCCGACGCGAACCCCGTCGACGAAAGGTCAGCGGTACGAAGGTTTCCAGGGAGTCGTCCATCAGGCTTCCATCTCCACGAGTTCGGCGCCGATCTCCCTCGGAGCGAATTCACCGATCAGGGCGTCCCATCCCAATTCCCGCCACTTGACCCTGATACCCTGCACCTCGCCGACGTGGACAAGGTCGATACGCTCGATCATGAGGTTGGCAATCCGGTGGCGCTCGACCGGGAACAGCTGATCCCACACATCGTTCAGGCGGCCCATCGCCATCACCGTGGTGGCCTCGTCGACCTGCGCGCCGGTGCGCTGGATGTGACGTACCACCGATGCAATCGATTCCGGGCTGGTCAAGACCGTGCGGATCTGCGCCACCACCGCTGCCTCGATCTCCGGCGCTGGCAAGCGCTCGTAGCCCTTGCCCGGGGCGCCGAACCGGCTCTCGGACTTGGATACGTAGTAGAAATACTTGCGCCCGTTCTTGCGCGAATAGGTTGGGTACATGCGCTCGCCCGAGGGGGCATACAGCAGGCCCCGCAACAATGCGTCGGTGCGCGACCTGATCTTGGTCTCCACCGAGCGCGCATGGCTATCGCGGGCCAATACGCTGTGAACCTTCTCCCAAAGGGCCGGATCGATGATCGGCGGATGCGCACCCGGATACCAGCGTCCCTTGTGGGACAGCTCGCCAAGGTAGATGCGGTTGCGCAGCAGCTTGTGGAGGTACTTCTTGTCGATGCGCGCGCCGCTGCGGGTCTGTCCCTCTTGCGTCGTCCACGCCTTCGTCGTGATTCCCTCGGCGGTCAGGTTGGCGGCGATCTGTGTCGGCGAGCCTATGGTCAGCATCTCCTCGAAGATGCGGCGCACGACCGCTGCCTCGCTCTCGTTGATGACCAGGAGCCGGTTGTCGACGTCGTAGCCCAGGGGCGGGACGCCGCCCATCCACATCCCCTTGCGCTTTGCCGCTGCGATCTTGTCTCGTATGCGCTCGCCGGTGACCTCGCGCTCGAACTGCGCGAAGGACAGCAACACATTCAACATCAGCCGCCCCATCGAGGTCGCGGAGTTGATCTGCTGGGTAACCGCGCTGAAGCTCACTCCATGCTGGTCGAAGATCTCGACCATCTTGGCGAAGTCGGCGAGGCTGCGGGTCAAACGGTCGATTTTGTAGACCACGACGATGTCGATCTGGCCGCGCTCGATGTCCGCCATCAGTCGCTTGAGCCCAGGCCGATCGGTGTTCCCGCCTGAGTACCCGGGGTCGTCGTAATCGTCGGCCACCGGGATCCATCCCTCGGTCCGCTGGCTTGCGATGTAAGCCTGGCCCGCCTCCTTCTGAGCATCGATGGAATTGAACTCCTGGTCGAGTCGTTCGTCGGAAGACACCCGGCAGTAGACGGCGCAGCGTTTGCGGCTGCGATTTGCGGCGATCTCGTTCATCGCGCACCTCCCTTGCCCAAGCCAAAGAACATCGGCCCAGACCGATGCGATCCGGTGATCTGGCGAGCCACCGAGGTCAGGCTCTTGAAGGACTGTCCCTCGTACTCGAACAGCCCCTCAGCGGTGACCGTCACCCGATGTTCCCGCTCGCCCCATTCGCGCAGCAGGATGGTGCCCGGCGCGAACTCGAACTCGCGTGGAGCGGCGCGGAGCTTGATCTTGGAATGCTTTGCGCCGATAGCTTCAAGCCGTTGCTTGATCTCGGGCGCCAGCCCGCCAAACACCTCCTCTTGCAGCTTGTAGGCGATGCGGGACTCGACATGGGTGCGGTTCGGGTAGTCCGGTCGCCGGGGGAAGTACCGATCCCACACGGTCCAGAGTTCCGCCATTGGCAGGCAGGACAGTTCGGCGATCCGTGCGGCGACGGATGCTTGCTTCTCGTTCATCACAACTTCTCCTGTTGATAGGGGGTTGTATGAACGCTCTGGTTGGGCAAGAAGCCAAGCCGAACTTCGCTCTGGCGTGGCGCGTCGGTGACTAGGGCGCGGACGATGGCCGCGCTGGTTGCGCATGAAGGCGACTTTGCCGACCTGGAGAACGATCCCGGCGGCAAGACCCGGTTCGGCGTGACGGAAGCCGTCGCCCGCTCCGCTGGATACGGCGGCGACATGCGGGAATTGCCACTGAGCCTGGCTAAGACCATCTACCGGTCGCAGTACTGGGACGCGGTGCGAGGCGACGATTTGCCTGACGGCATTCGGTACTACGTGTTCGATGCGGCAGCGGCGTCTGGGGTGCGGCAGTCGGTTCTATGGCTGCAACGGGCACTGGGGGTGGCCGCTGACGGCGTTCTGGGGCCGGTGACGCTCGCGGCTGCCCGTGCGGCCAACCCTGACCAGCTCAAGGCGCGCCTCTTGTCACAGCGATTGCGCTTCATGGCCGGGTTGTCGAACTGGCCGTCGTTTTCCCGGGGCTGGAGCCGCCGTGTTGCAGACCTGTTGGAGGTGTAGATGGCACTCGATCCCGTCACCGTGATGCTCGACATCGGAGGCAAGGTCATCGACAGGCTGTGGCCAGATCCTGCGCAGGCAGCTCAGGCGAAGCTGGAGCTCATCAAGCTGCAGCAGTCGGGCGACCTTGCACAGATTGCGGGCCAGCTGGAGATCAACAAGGTCGAGGCGGCCAGCTCGAACCCGTTCACATCAGGGTGGCGCCCCTTCGTCGGCTGGACCTGTGGCGCCGGGTTCGCCGTGCAGTTCGTGGTTGGGCCCCTGGGGGAGTGGGTGTCCGCCTTGGCGGGGCATCCAGTCAAGTTTCCACAACTCGACCTCGGCACGATGATGCCGCTGCTGTTCGGGATGCTGGGTCTTGGGGCGTACCGGACGGCCGAGAAGATCCAGGGAGTGGCTCGGTAACCGAGTCGGAGCTTGTGTGTGCCATCTGGCGCTCACGGATCGAAGCGGACTTGTCGGGGGCCTGTTCCGGGGATCGATGCAGAAACGCAACACAGGGGGTTGCAAAAAAGTTGGACGTAGATAAACTTCGCTTTCGTTAGCCGGTTCTCGGCTGTTTCAACCAAATCCTCCCGTTGCAGTGTAAGCCAGGACGAAACGGTGAACCGGCTTTAAACGGCCCAGAAAATTAGTTGATTCCAGAAATTTCTTGACATTTGCAGCTAAGGAGCGTAAGGTGCAGACAAATCTTGCTTTCGAGTCCAACAAGTTCAAGCGCGCCATCATGACCCGCCATGCCCACAAACGCAGCGCCCAGCGCGGCTTCACCCGCGACAGCGTTGAGCTGATCAGAACCTTTGGCGAGCGCAGCTATGACGGCCAGGGCGGTATCCGGTGCTTGATGACCCGTGCTGCGGTTGAGCGTCTGGGTTGTGTGCTGGGCCGCTCGCAGCGGTTGGAGGCTCTGGCGGGGTCGTACGTTGTGCTCAGCGCAGACGACGACGCGGTCGTGATCACCGCCAGCCACCGCTATCAATAACAACTGATTTTTACAGGACGATTGAAATGACGTACCTGACGCGAACTGTCCTCGAGGCAATGCGGCAACTCGCACTGCTGAGAGGAGGCTTGCAGGATGACGGATACCGATTCGCACTGGCTTGGCTTGCTGGTGCTCGCATGGCTCAACTGAACATGCTGCCCACGGATGGTCGATTAGTTTCCCTCACGACCCAGTCAGCTTGGCTTGAAGCCCACCCTGTTAGTGGAAAGCTTTGCGCAGAGGTTATTTGGGGGAAGGGCGCGCCTGTTCTTGGCGGGGATCCAGAGCTTTCACAGGCGGCTAGCATTGTTGGCCGCTTGATTGAGCGGGCCCCCGACTTCTATTTCTCGGTCCCGGACGCTCTTTGGTATCTGCCTGCGCTGCGAAACACCGAATGGCCAGTCTTGGCGCCGGAGGCCTGCGACCTTCTTTTCAGCATGCTGGGTGCTGGGCCTGAGGCCAAAGTCTGGATACCGTTTGATCCTGTGGGCCAGCTAACTGCCCGCGCATTGAAGCTAGGGCTCCGCTTCGAAACTGCGGGCCCGCCAGCCTGGGCGTCTGACTTTCAGCAGTTGTGTCGCGCCGTACTGGGAATCTTTGCAGACAGCCCACTTCAATCGCTTGACGCGCCCAAGGGAGCCGACGGCAAGCGCGACTTCGAAGTTGACTACTTGATAGCGGTCCCGCCGATGAATGCCAGGATACCGCTGCAGATGGGTTGGTATGCCTGGGAAGGCGACGACGAAGTGCTTTCGCAAAGCCGGGCCTTGGTCCAACGGGTTGGGTTCCCTATGCACCTGCGGCTGGACCGGTCAGACTCATGGGCGCCGGCTGCACTGTGGCCGCGGGTAAGGCGAAACGCCGTCTTCATGGCGGCCCAGTCGATCCTGTTCGCCCGAGGGCAGGAGCAACGGCTGAGAGAGGCGTGGGTCCGCAGTGGTTACCCTCTGACTACTGTCCTGACCCTGCCTGGACGCATGTTTGCCCATGCCAGCGTCGCACCTGCGGTGCTGGTCTTCTCAAGACAAGCCGGTAGCCGACGCCTGCAGATGGCCGACCTAAGTGAGTTCACCGTCCGTACCGGGCATGGCGGGCGACAAGGGAAGACCCTCGACCTGGAGAGATCCCTCGCCGTACTTGATCTTCCAGATCCCTTTGCATCCGCCCGTCGGCTTGACGATTCGCACATGGGAGCGATCGACCGCTACTCAGTCAAAGAGGACTCAAAACATGTGCGTGAGGTCTCCTTTGGCGAGTTGCTGGACGGCGAGTGCAACCTGCAGCCAAGCCGGTACCTGCAGCCGCCGCTGAAGCTCACTGGGGATAGGCTGCGCTTGCGCGACCTGGTCGACGTAATTCGCGCCCCGGTGCCGACAACTGATCTATACGGCGTTGAAGCCATCGAAGTCGGGATCCCTGAGCTAGACGGCTGGCGCCCGGTCGAACCGATCGAACCCTCGCCGCGAAACGAGGCGCGCAAGGTGTCGATAAGAGAGCGTCGGCTTGAGGATTCGGCCCTCATGAAAGGCGACATTGTGATGTCGATCAAGGGAACAGTCGGGCGCACCGCGTTGATCAATCAGAGCGTGGTTCACGGCAAAACCGAGGGCGAGGGGCAAAAGGCTTGGTCTCTGGTCACCTCGGGGAACTGCATCGCCCTCAGGCCGCGCGGTGGAAAGGTCTCATCAGAGTACCTATTGCTGTACTTCCGATCAAAGGAGTTTGAGTACCAGCGCGACGCGCTCTTGGTGGGCGCCGTCATCCCACATGTGACTCCGGACGCTCTGTGCGATTCGGTACAGATCCCGATCCCCTCCCCAACCGAGTTTGCGCTCATGCAGGAGAAATACCAGCGGCTTTGCGACCTCGAAGTCCAGGCCGAAGCGGCCAATAGGCGTATCGCCGAGATCGTTGAAACCTTGTGGAGGCCACAACTGTGAATTCACCCAGATCACCAGGTGAGCCTGCTGGTTTCCAAACTGCAGCATCCGAAGGACTTGCTCTTTCAAACAGCGCATTCCGCCAATACAGAAAATCCAGTCAACTGTAAACAACTCAAAAACATGGACACCATCACCACAAGCAAAATCGCCTCCTTCATATGGGGCATCACCGACGATGTCTTGCGCGACCTATTCAAGCGAGGCAAGTACCCCGACGTCATCCTGCCGATGTGCGTTATCCGGCGCCTGGACGCTGTGCTTGAGCCCACCAAGGAAAAAGTCCTGCAGACGAAAGAAATGCTCGACAAGGCCGGCATCGTCGCGCAGGACGGCGCCCTGAAGGCGGCAGCCGGCCAGGCGTTCTACAACACCTCCAAGTTCACGCTCAGAGACCTGACCTCCCGCGGAAACGCGCAGCGGCTGCTGGCCGACTTCGAGGACTACCTCAACGGCTTTTCGCCCAACGTTCAGGACATCCTGGAAAACTTTAAGTTTCGCAACCACCTGGCGCCGCTATCCCGAGCTGATGCGCTTGGAACCCTGATCAGCAAGTTCCTAGATCCCGATATGGATCTGTCGCCCTCCGGCACGGACAACCATGCCATGGGCACCATCTTCGAAGAACTGGTTCGCAAGTTCAACGAAGAGAACAACGAGGAGGCTGGCGAGCACTGGACGCCGCGGGACGCCGTGCGGCTGATGGCAAACCTGGTGTTCAAGCCCATCGAGTCGCAACTCATGTCGGGCACCTACCTGCTGTACGACTGTGCTTGTGGCACGGGCGGCATGCTGACGTTGGCCGAGGAGACCCTCAAGGGCCTCGCGCATCAACGCGGCTTGGAGGTGGACTGCCACCTTTACGGTCAGGAAATCAGCCCTGAAACCTACGCGGTCTGCAAGGCCGACATGCTGCTCAAGGGCGAGGGCGAAAACGCCGAGCACATCGTGGGAGGTGCCGAGTGGTCCACCCTGTCCCATGACGCGTTTCCCGGCAAAGAGTTCGATTTCCTGCTCGCCAACCCACCCTACGGCAAGAGTTGGAAGGTGGACCTGCAGAACATGGGGGGCAAGGACGGCATCCGTGATCCGCGCTTCAAGGTGATGCATGACGGCGAAGAGCTGTCACTGGTGACCCGTTCCAGCGATGGTCAGATGCTCTTCCTGGCCAACATGGTCTCAAAGATGAACAACGGCTCCGCCCTTGGCAGCCGCATCGCAGAGGTTCACAACGGCAGCTCACTGTTCACGGGTGATGCCGGTCAGGGCGAGAGCAACATCCGCCGCTGGATCATCGAGAACGACTGGCTGGAGGCCATCGTTGCGCTGCCGCTAAACCTCTTCTACAACACCGGCATCGCCACTTACATTTGGGTGCTCTCCAACCGAAAGCCGGCGCATCGCAAAGGCCAAGTTCAGCTGATCGACGCCACGCAATGGTTCAAACCGCTGCGCAAGAACCTGGGCAAGAAGAATTGTGAGTTGTCCCCTGAAGACATTCAGCGGGTGACGCAGGTCTTCGAGGACTTCAAGGAGACGCCCGAGTCCAAGATTTTCCCGAATAAGGCCTTTGGCTATTGGAAGGTGACCGTCGAGCGACCTTTACGGCTGCGTAGCCAACTGACCCTCAAGGCCATCGAGCAGTTGCGCTTCAACTCCGGCGAGGAAGACATCCGCGCAGCGCTGTATGAAGAGTTCGGCGACGATCTGTTCACCAAATTTTCCAAGGTGGCGCCTAGGCTCGAGGCTCGGCTCGCCGACTGGGGCAGCGACGATGCCGAAGGCGATGACGAAGAAGGCGGTAGCGCCAAGAAAGGCTTGCCGGAAAAGAAGCGCAAGAAACTGCTGGACCCCAAGACCTGGGAGCGCGACGGCAGGCTTGTTGAGACCGCCATGGCCTTGAGGGCTGTGCTGGGGGAAAAGGTATGCGAGGATCACAACGTCTTCCGCAATGACGTGGATGCGGCCCTTTCAAAGGCCGGCATCCGGCTGCCCACTGCTGACCTCAAAGTGATCTTGCGTGCAGTCAGCGAGCGGTCTGAGGATGCGCCGCCCGTGATAGCCAAGATCCACAAGCCGGGCAAGACCACTGCAGACCCGATGCTTGGCTTGTTTGAAGTGCAAATCGGCGGCAAAGCGGCTGTCGTCGAATATGAGCCCGACAGCGAACTGCGCGACACCGAGCAGGTGCCGTTGCTGGAAGACGGTGGCATCGAGGCCTTCATCCGCCGCGAGGTGCTGCCCTACACGCCAGACGCCTGGGTGAACAACGATGCCACGAAGATCGGCTACGAGGTCAGCTTCACGCGGCACTTTTACAAGCCGCAGCCATTGCGATCCCTTGACGAAATTGCGGCTGACATTCTGGCGATTGAAAAAGAGGCCGAGGGACTTCTCGATGCGTTGCTTAAGGGGGGGCAACAATGATCGCAGGCCTAAAACCATATTCGTCATACCACGATACCGGTCTTTCATCGTTCGGTTCAGTGCCTACTCACTGGAACGTAATACCGATCGCGAGAGTTGCCGCATTGAAGTCGATAGTGAATCAGCCAGAACGGCAACTCTTGTCGGTTTATCTGCAACGCGGCGTCGTGAGATTCGTGGATGTTGAAGAAAAGCGAACAAACGCAACGAGCCAAGACCTAAGTCGATATCAAGTGGTTGACCGCGGGGATTTTGTTTTAAATAACCAGCAAGCATGGCGTGGCTCGGTTGGAGTTTCTCCTTTTGCG
>CAIRSA010000514.1 GCA_903881085.1 uncultured Acidobacteriia bacterium | reverse complement strand
GTTTCGAAGCATTGGGAAGCCGCCTCAGTGAGGGCGAGGTGACGTTAAAGTTACTCAGGGCAGGCAAATTGCCCGCCCCACCCTTGAAAAAACCGCGGTGTCGAGTTTAGCGTCGACGATTCACCTGTGCAAATGCTAGCTCAAAGACCGGGAGCAGTTCTGTTACTTTTTCGCTGCGGCTTTTTTAGCGCCTGCAGCGGGGCCAAGCAGTGAGTCCAACTTCGCGCGGACTGAATCCCCAGGCTCGTTCATGAAGGCATCGGCGCCTGTGTACTGTGCGAGGATGGCGCCCTTCTTATCGATGAAAGCCACAATCGGGACATAGGTCTGCTTCATGACGGAAAAGCCGAGCCAAGCGTGAACCAGTTCGCGCGTCGACCAACCAAGCGGAAATTCGGGCTTGAACTGCTGGATAAAACCCGGATGCGTGACTTCCGCGTCAGGATTGAACAGCGTTCCAACCACAACCACGCCCTTGGCAGCGTAGTCTTTCTGAATCGCATTCAGCTTGGGCACGAAGGCCTGGCAGTGCCCACAGGTGGCAGAGAGGCAGGCGAAAACCACGAGCTTGCCCCTGTAGGAGCTAAGCAGCGACGACTTATTGCCTAGCAGATGAAAAACAAATTCCGGCGCGGGGCGCGGCAGGTCCTGGGCCAACATGGGCAGAGCCAGCGTCATCAATCCGACGGTACGAAGCAAATATTTTCTCACAGAGATTAATCCTCCCAAAGTCCTTCGGCCTTCAAATCGGCCCTCAAATCACCGGTCGCGTTGCGCGGATAGCCGAAGTCCCAGAACAGATGATCGCCAGAACTTTCCCAAACACGCTTGTTGTGCGCCGTCAACATCTTTTGAAACCGCTCGTCCATTTCGTGCACCCGCTCATCGAGTTCCACTAAGTGAATGATGCCGCGCAGATCCAGATCGTTTCGATAGTCTTCCAAACCGAACCGGTAGCCGCGCTCCACCTCTTCGACGAAGGTCTGCCACCGTTTGATTAGCCCTTCGCTGCCGCCGCGGCGAACATGCTCAGGATAACCATTATCCTCTAAATACAGCTCAATTTCTTTTTCAGTCATGGGATTTGTCCGCTTGCCGGCGGAAGTACCGCTCGCCATCGTTAGGGACGAAGAACGTACGGATCGTGTGGTCGCGATTGTACGCGCCGAAATAGCCCTTGCGCTTATCAAATCGGGAGAACGTTCCGTCACTGCGCCGGATCTCAAGGATGGGCCCGCCTACAGGAGCGTCGCGAAGCCCCTGCGCCAGTTCCAGATACTGCGCCTTTGACACGCTGCCAAATTCTGCCCCGTGCTTGGAATAATGCTCTTCAAACTGTTGCCTGCTGCGGAAGCCCGGACCGGCGGCCAGAACAATCAGCGCTCCCAGCAATAGCGCCAACGCTAAACAGATATGCTTCATCGGTACTCCTTCAGCCCAACCGTGGGCTCGGGTTCATAGGCGATCACAGCCTCGCGCCCGCCATTCAAAATCGACAGACGCCCTGCTTCCATCACCAGTTCATTGTAGCGGCTGTTGGCGGGAGTGGCCAGAATGGCGCGGGCATCCAACTCTTTGAGCCGCGCCTGCCGCTCGGCCAACGTGCCGGTGGTCTGCATGCATTGGCGCAGAATGTATTCTACGGATCGCACGCCGTAGCCAACCGCGGTCAGTCCCTGCTCGCCCAGATCGTTGTACTGAAAATAGTCGGGGCTTGGTTCGGCGTAGTAGGTGCCGCCAGCGCACTCGGGCTTCTTCACGAAACAGTACGACAGGCCGCGATACTGGTCGGAATGATCGAGCAGCGCGCCCTTGCCATCGCCGGAGCAGTGCATGGTGAGCCCTTGCGTGTTGGGGCCGGGGCCATCGTCGGGATAACTCAACGAGGTCTGCACATTCAGCGCCGCGCCGTTGTTCCAGGTGACGCGCGTATCGCACCACAGGTAGCCCTCGCGGCCATTCGGATACTTATCGAGAATGCCGTACGACGTGACAGAAACGGGCAGCAGGCCGGTGATGTAGTGGATCAGGTCCACATAGTGGCAGCCGATGTAAGTGAACGCGTCGGAATTTTCTGCCGTGCACCAGTTCTGAAAATTCGAACTGCGGTAGTACCACTTCTCCATCAAGCGGGCGGTGCCGATGCGGAATTCGCCGAACATGCCGTTGCGATAGGCGGTGCGCGCGCGCAGGCTGCGGTCGTCGAAGCGTTTGTGGTATTCGATGCCGACTACCAGGCCGCGTCTGAACGCTTCCTGTTCAATCTGCCGCGATTCGGCCGCAGTCAGCACCAGCGGCTTCACGCAGCATACATGCTGATCGTGCCGCAGGGCCGTCATTACTGCTTCAAAGTGCAGTTGATCAGGCATGGCCACAATCACCAGACTATGCGGCGGCAGCGCGGCAATCAGTTTCTTATACAGTTCGGGCTGCGGCGTCTGGTCCGACGAATCCGGATCGGGATAACAGGTGAACGATTCGGAAGGGAAGCCGCGCTGGATGGACGGCGCATCGCGCAGCGCTTTCACTGTGCGCCCGTGCTGCGCCACCACGCTGACCGCGCCCACTTCACCGCGGCGCTGCATTTGCAGCACGGTGGGCAGAATCTGGTCGTGCGTGATCATCCCTCCGCCGACAATTAAAACCGCCGTGCTCATCCGCCGATCGCTTCCTTCACGGCTTCTTCGAATGCATTCAGGCTTTCGTTCATCGCCTCTTCATTGATCACCAGCGGCGGACAGATCTTCACCGTACCTCCGCCAAGACCAACCGGGCTGAACATCAGCACGCCTTTTTCGATGCAGCGCTTGACAATTTCGAACGCCAGTTGCGCATCGGGATCCTTGGTTCCGGGCTTCACGATGGCCACGGCCGCCACCAGGCCCTTGCCATCCACGCAACCGAACTGACGATACCGGGCCTTCATGGCATGCAGGCGCTTGTGCAGAATGTCGCCCATGCGTTTCGAATTGCCGGCCAGATCCTCTTTAATCACCAGTTCAATGGAGGCCAACGCCGCGGCGCAGCAGACCGGATTGCCCGTATGCGTTGAGGTCATGCTGCCCGCGGGATGCAGGTCCATCACATCGGGGCGGCCGATCACGGCGGCCAGCGGTAATGAACTGGAGATGCCTTTGCCCCAGGTAGTCAAGTCGGGAATGATCCCGTAATGCTCAAAGCCCCACATGGTGCCGGTGCGGCCAAAGCCCGCCTGCACTTCGTCGCACACCAGCAGGATTTTGTGCGCGTCACACCACTTGCGCATCTGCTGCATGTAGGCAACAGGAGCGAATGATCCGGTGCCGCCCTGATAGGATTCCAAAATGACGCCCGCAATGTTCGCGGCATGGATGCCCGCTTCGCTGAGGCAGGCCTGGAAGTAATCGAACGATGTGTCCACGGTGCGGAATCCGTCTGGAAACGGGACCTGAACAAAGCCCTTGTCGAGATTGACGATCCAATCCTTCAGCACTGGAATGCCGCCCGCCTGTTGTGAACCCAGCGTACGGCCGTGGAAGGCTTTGTCGAACGAGACGATCACGTTCTTCGCGCGGCCGCCCTCTTTCACCCCATGCGTGCGGCAAAGTTTTATGGCGCACTCCACGGTTTCAGAACCGGTGGTAAGCAGGAATACTTTTTTCAGAGGCGCCGGCATCAGTTCCGCCAGGCGCTGAACGAGCGTGGAGCGGATCTCGCTGGGGAAGCAGTAATTGGTCAGCAGTTTCTGGTCGGCCTGTTGTTTGATGGCATCGATGACTTCCTGCCGGCCGTGGCCGCAGTTGGTGATCAGGACGCCGCTCGACCAGTCGATCCAGCAGTTGCCCCACTTGTCGTAGACTTGAAAGCCTTCGGCTTTGTCCCACACCACGGGTGGCTGCCCGCGCATGGCGACGGGCTCAAATTCGTAGAGCTTCTCAATGATGGCGCGTGAGTCCGGAACGGGGAAATCAGTGACGATTTTTCGGTAGCGCGTGTCGACGCGCGAAACGGGCTGCGGGGTGAGATCGAACTCAATGGCCATAAGGGATATTGTCCGCGATTGGTTGTAGGCGGCGCAAGCGTGGGGCGGGACAGGTCCGTGAAGGCGAGGTGATTTTAAAGTTAGCCAGGGCAGGCTAATCGCCCATAAGCGCTAAGATAACCTGTCTCAATCGCCGAGTCCCTAAATCCTAGGTGACATTCTTCAGCCGATGCAGGGCGAATTGGCACTCCAATGC
>CAIRSA010000513.1 GCA_903881085.1 uncultured Acidobacteriia bacterium | reverse complement strand
TCACTTGATCGAGCGCTTCCAGCCACTCAATTGTCTCCTGAGGATTCAGGTCTTCTTGTCGTTGTTCCATCGGTTTGAGCATGCGGTTGATCTTTTTATTTTAGCCTAGCTTACATAAACTCAGGGGCTGTGATCCCCAGGGTTGCGAGTGTGCGCTCCAACTGAGAGCGGAAATAATCCGTGAGCCACAACAGGAATGCGCGCTTACCCGCATCCTCTTCGGCCAAAACTTTGTATTCGTGATAGAAGTTGTTGAACGATTGCGCCAGTTGGAACGCGAACCGGGCGACGTGGGACGGCTCTCCTGATTGTAGCGCGTGATCCACAGCCCAGTCGGCGCGACTGGCCGAAAGCACGAATTGCCACAGTCGTTCGTCGGCCAGTTGTGTGGCCATGGAGGCGGCGTCAAGCAGCGGAATTTCCACTCCGGACTTGCGCAGAATATTGCGCGCGCGGACGCAGGCATATTGCACGTAAGGTCCGGTTTCGCCTTCAAAACTGAGCGCTTCCTGGAAGTCGAAGGCGATCACGGAATTGCGCGTGAACTTCAACATGAAGTAGCGTAGCGCGGCGATGGCGATGGATGTTGCAGATTTCAGCCGCTCTTCGGCCGGGAGTTCAGCGTGACGAGAATCGACTTCGCGCGAAGCGGATTCGATCAGCTTGTTGATGAGATCATCGGCCTTCACGCCGAGGCCTTTGCGGCCCGAGACTTCAACGTACTGCTTGGCCTTGTCCTCATCGGATAATTCGATCCCTAACTCCACACAGGTGCGCGGCGTGAGGGCGACCATCTCGTAGGCGAAGTGGATGGAGTTTTCGGCTTCCTTGTTATAGCCCAGTGCACGCAGACCAGCCTGGACGACATCCTGCAGATAAGACTGGCGGGAATCGATCACATTGTAGACGCGCGAGGCTTTGCCGAACGTGACGTCTTCGCCTGCGGTATCGGTCGAAACATAAAGCGGATGGCCGTCAGCGTAGGTGCTCCACAACCTGTAATGGAAGTCTTTGCCGAGCAGGCCGAACTTCCACATCTGGTAGGCGATGTCTTTGCCGACATACGTGACGGTGCCGTTGGAACGCACGATCACTTTGCTGTCCTCTTCGGCGGCATCCTCGTTGTAGGAACTGCCGGGCATGACCCAGCAGCCTTTGTTTTTGCCTTCGGTCTCGAAGTAGATGGCTTTGCGCTCCTTCAACTGCTCAAAGGCGGTGGCCCAGAACTGCAGGTGGAGGATTTCGCTTTCGCGCGGCAGCACGTCGTAGACGATGCCGAGACGGAGCATGGTTTTGACGTGGCAGGTGACGATGGCGTCAGCAACCATGTGGGCGAGTTCGGAGATTTCGCCGTGGCCTGCTTCGATGGCGTGAAGTGTATCGGCACGCCATTTCATTGCTTCGGGATTGTCTTTGTAGAAGCCGGAGATGCGCGCGTACAGATCCCAGCAGAGGTAATCGAAGCGCGGCGCTTTAGAGAGCGCTTCCACTTCGGCGTAGCTCATCTTCTCAAGGAAGTGAAAGCCCACGACGACGTCGGCCACTTGCACGCCGGTGTTGTCGATGTAATTCTGCACTTCCACCTTCCGGCCTGCAGCGCGCAGCATGCGCACGAAAGTGTCGCCCAAAATCGCATTGCGCAGGTGGCCGATGTGGGCCGCTTTGTTGGGGTTGATGTTGGTGTGCTCAACGATGATCTTACCGCCGTTGGAAGCCGTTGTGGCTGGCGGTTGCAGTAATGCGCTGGCATACCACGTGCGGTCAAACCTTAGATTAAGATATCCACCGCCGGCGACCTCCAGCTTCTGGACGCCTTCGATATCGGGCAGTTCCTCGGCCAGTTCCGTCGCAATGGCACGAGGGGCACGCTTCAATTCCTTCGCCAATTGGAAGGCCACCGGGAGGGCCATTTCGCCGAAGGAAGACTGCCGGGGCTGTTCCACAACTACCGCCAGGTCAAGCCCATAGCGGATCCGGATATGCGCAGAGACAGCTTCAGTAATGCGGGTTTCGAGGATCTGGAGCACGTTTCTTAAGTATAGCAATGAATGAGTGTCAGACATCTCAAATCCTCATCTCCGGAAATCGGTGCCAGAGGTGTCAGTGGTCTCTGACCCTAATTAAAGTCGATTTCAATTAGACTGGTTGGATGCGGGAATTAACTACGGAATCGCTGCGCTGGGCCTATAGCGAAGGCGCGTTTCCCATGGGCGAGGGCGATGAGATCTTCTGGTACCGGCCACAGAAACGCGCGGTAATTCCGCTCGACCAATTTCATATTTCACGGTCGCTGGCTCGGACTTTGAAGCTGGCTCGATTCGAGGTCAGCTTCGATCGCGATTTTGCGGGCGTGATGGATGCCTGCGGCGATCGCGAGGAGACCTGGATCACGCCGAAAATCAAACAGCTCTATCAACAGATGTTCCGCGAAGGCAATGCGCACTCAGTGGAAGTGTGGGTGGATGGAAAGCTAGCTGGTGGAACGTACGGTGGGCATCTGGGCGGGGCGTTCTTTGCGGAGTCGAAGTTTCACCGCGTGACAGACATGTCAAAGGTGGCGCTGGCGAGTCTGGTGCGGCATCTGCGCGAACGGGGCTTTGCGTTGCTTGAAGTGCAATATTTGACGGAACACCTTTCGCAGTTCGGAACGATTGAGATTCCTCACCGTGAGTATTTGAAGCGGCTGGAAGCGGCACTCAAACTGAACTGCAAATTTTAAAATACGAAAGGGGCTGGTTTCCCAGCCCCTTTCGATTCCTGAACATCAGCCTAGAAGTTGAATTTCACTTCCATGCGGATGTTGCGACGTGCCTGCCAGCCATACGGAGCGCCGTAACGGCTGTTCAGCGTGCGGCCCTGCGAGTTAGCGGCGCCGATCCAATCGTAGCCCTTACCCGTCAGAACACCGTAATCGAAGCCAGCTGCATCGGCGCCGATTTTGGTGCAGTTGGTGCCAGCCGTTCCGCAAGTGGCCGGGTTGATGCCGGAGGTGCGGATGAGGTTCTGGTCAACGAACGTCACGCTGTGGTTGTTGAGGCAGTTGAAGCACTCGATGGAAACACGAGCCAGCATCTTTTCGTTGTTCTTGCTGGGATGGAACTCGTGAGAGACATTGAGATCGGTCTGGTTGTACATGGGCGTGCGCTGTGAGCTGATGTTGCCCATCTGCCAGGCGCCTGTGGTCGGGTTGCGAGTCACGTCAGCAAAGCTGCCGCGGCCTTCAACGAATACCGGAGCGCCCCAAACACTGATGTAGCTGCTGAGCGGGGTACCGGAGTAGATCTGCTGATAAAGGCCGAAGCGGGTTGTGCCGGCCCTCGACTTCAGATCGTAGTATCCGTAGAACTTCACGGTGTTCGGGCGGTCGGTGGCCAACGGTCCGTTGATCGGCTTGCCGTGTGCGTCAAACGACATAAACGGTTCGTCGAAGGCGCGGCCGGTGTTGGCAGCGTTGCGGGCGCCGCCGCCATCGCTGATGTCGGTGTCGGTGTTGCCGGAGTAGTTACCATACAGACGGCTATAGGTATAGGAGAAGGAGCCGAAGAACTTGCCCATACGCTTGGTGAGGCGGAGTTCCAAACCGTCGTAATTGCGGACGGCCGTGGGGTTGATCGGGCAGCCGTTGCAGTTGGGAATGGTGGAATTGATGCCCTGACCCGGATTGACGATGTAGTAGACTTCACCGTTCTGGGTAATGGTACCGGCATCTTCAATGGTACGGTCAAGACGCTTGCGGGTATAGCGAGGTTCGAACACGAGGCTCGGAGAGATCTGCCATGCTGCGCCCACGGTGAATTCATGCTGCTTGGGAGAGCCAAGGTTCGGATCGACCAGGCCGCTCTTACCGAGTGAACCATCCTGGTGCGGATCGTTCGCCGGTTCGCGATAATCGTAATTTTCGATGAAGCGTGCACCCGGGATGCTGCCGACAGCAGGCGTTGCACCGCCACCGAGCGGGCAGTAGTGACCCTGCGCGTCACGCTGCGGAATGATCAGGTTGTAGTTCGGCTGATCAAGCGCATACACGCAATCATGCCAATAGTCGCCACCGAAGCTGCCGCGCGGCAGGCCATACTTCATGATGTCGAAGAAGTAACCGAAGCTGGCATAGAGTTTCACTTTGCCGGTACCTGTGACGTCGTAAGCAGCGCCCAGACGGGGAGCAAGCTTCTGGCCCCAACCGATTTCGATGCCGTTAAAGCCCGGCAATGAATTGTAGGACGGGAGGCTCTCTTTTTCCATGCGGAGGCCGACATTCAAGGTCAATTTCTTGGTTACCTGGACGCCGTCCTGGATGTAGATTGCATGATTCCATCCACCCACTTGGCCGGTGGTACCAAGATCACGCAGGTTCACTGTACCAAAGTTTCCCTGGCAGGCACTGCCGTCGGAGGAACCGCCGCCGATGGTCTTGTACAAGCTCAGGTTTGTAGCGTTGATCGCCTTGCAGCGATTCTGGCCATCGGTTGTGTTGGGAGCATAGGCATTTGCGTAGGATACGTAAACGTCGGCCGTGTTGTAGCCCTGCAACTGGTTGTTAGTAGCGTGGCTGAAGGAGTAACCAAACTTCAGGTTGTGGGTCAAGCCCATTGCCTTTTTGAAGTAGGCCAGATCCTGGCTGAAGCTAAAGCGCTGCCATTTGTTGAATTGGATGGAGGTGTTAGCCGGAATATTGGCAAAACCGGTTGCATTCACAAACGCTGAAGGCAAGGAGCTTCCATCAAGAGCCTTATAAGAGGCAAGAGCCGGCGAATTGGTGGTGCTGTACGCATAGTTGGTATCGCGATAGGTGTACTGAATGCCGCTAGGTATGCCGCGGCTTTCCGTATTCTGGTAAAAGTATCCATAACGCGTCGTGGCAACCAGACTGGGGGTGATTGTGATATCTGCGCCGACATTATAAATGACGTTGGGGTTGACCTGACCGATACCATAATTAAAATTATTGGTACTGGTGGTTGACGATGAGTTCAATTGCCCAAACGCATCATCAGCCTGGGGCAAAGCATTGCCCTGGATGCGGTTATAGCCATAGGACCAGGAGCCAAATACACGGATCTTCTGGGTGGCCAGGTAGTCGAGGCGCGCCAGAGAATAATAGGTATTGGAATCCTGGTGAATGGTTGCATTGCCGGGGAACGGAGCGGTAGGAGCGAAGTTTACCGTGCGTGCGGTCGTGTTGTATTCAGGCGCGATAGAGAAGAATGCCCACAAGCGATCCTTCAGCAACGGACCACCCAGACTGAAACCAGGAGTGATGGTGCGGTAGTGATCTTTCTTGGGCTGATAGTTTTCGATCGGCTGATCGAGGAGCTTCGCGCCGTTGGCGTTGGCTGCAATGGAAGGATTCTTGATTGTGGTCGGGTTCGGAGCGGAGTCAAAACGGTCGCCACGATAGTAGCCGAAGACGCTGCCATGGATTTCGTTCGAGCCGCGTTTTTGGATGACGTTCACAACGCCGCCGAGTGCGCCGCCGTATTCTGCTTCAAAGCCGCTGGTCTTCACCTGGATTTCCTGAATGAAATCCATTGGAACGTTTGCAGCGGACCGTCCGTCTTCTACTGCAGCGGTTTCCTGACCTTCGACAAGATAGGAGTTTTCGGAGTTGCCGGCGCCATCAATCTGGTAGCCGCCTTGTAGAGGTTCGGTGCGTGCGCCGGGTGCAAATTGAATCACGCTCTGGAACGAACGGCCCGTAGGGACGTTGTTGAGAACCGTGCTGCCGATGTTGGTTTGCATTTTGCTCT
Organism: uncultured Acidobacteriia bacterium; assembly: GCA_903881085.1. Taxonomy (GTDB): domain Bacteria; phylum Acidobacteriota; class Terriglobia; order Bryobacterales; family Bryobacteraceae; genus CAIRSA01. Next base: position 71,371 of record CAIRSA010000513.1, on the reverse strand, counting down.
GCGTAACGTCGATAGCACTTGCCTCGGCGGTGACTTCAACAGTTTCGGATACTGCGCCGACGGTCATAACGATATCGAGGCTAGGAAGGCGGCCTACGGTAAGAGACAGTTCCTGTTTGTAGGTCCGGAAGCCACTGGCCGCCACAGCGAGCACGTAGGTCCCTGGAGGCAGGTTGGCGAAACGGAAATAGCCGCTCGTGTCTGTCTCGGCCTTTTTGGCGCCGATCAACGCGGGACTGGTGATGGATACTGACGCCTTGGGCACTGTAGAGCCTTGCGGATCCTTAATAGTGCCTTGCAAACCTGCTGTGGTTTCCTGCGCAAGACCGAGCGGAGCAAGAATGCCAAGTAGCGAGATGCAAGCGAGCAGTTGAGGACGTTTTCTAGATGAAGCTAGTTGCATAGAACGATCTCCTGTTTAGAGTTTTCTTTGGAATTGCCTGCGTGGTACGCGGGCCGGTGTTCATTTGGACGGTAACGTCGTGACTGCAACGTTTTACAACAACTTGGTTCTGTTTGGGGTGTTTAAGGATTGCTTTAGGTGAGTAAAAGATAGAGGAATAGCTAACGTAACGACAGTAACTGAACGTACGGCCTAAGACACCCCGCGCTTCTGTATTAAGGGACTGAGCCCTTGTTTCAAATAGCACGCATACCCCACACATTTAACAACCGACCAATTAATAGGATCGTAACACACATCAAAGGTAATAGGGAAATGGTATTTTGGGGGTACACCACTGGCGGTAGGTGGTTCCAGGCAAAATTTAAGGCGGAACCTCAATGCGTGGTGCTGGGATGGAAACGGCCGGCTTCTAAAATGCGAAAGGGGGCTGGTTTCCCAACCCCCAGTTTTTGCAGACGCTCAGACTACTAGAACGTGAAACGAACCGACAAGCGCATATTGCGCGCCTGCTGGAACAACTGCGGCATGCCGTAGCGGCTGGCCAGAGTGAGCTTCGACTGAACGCCGGCGAAAGAGCCCGAACCATTCAAAGCGTCCATGTAGTTGTAACCGTTCATCACCTTGCCCCAATCCACACCGGGATCGCCCGAGAAGCGCGAAGGACGGCTCGGGTTGATCAAGTTGGTCGGGATAGCGAACTGGTAGTAACCAGTTGCCGCATGCTGATTGAACAGGTTGGTTGCGGTGGCTTCGAAGGAAATCTTCATGTTTTCATGACCCTTCATAGGCAGTTCGTGGCGGATCGACATATCGGTCTGGAAGAAAGGAGCGGTGCGAGCACCGTAGTCCACGCTGTCCTTCACGATGTCGCCGTTGGCAGAGCGTGAGAAGTTCACGAAGTTGCCGCGGCCTTCAGCCCACTGGCAAGCCGACGAGGTACCGACGACTGGCAGGCAGGTGCTGAGCGGAGTGCCTTCATAAGCAAATTGCGAGAAGCCGATCTGCGTTTCCTGGCCCTTGTACTTCAGGCGATAGTAACCGAAGACCTTCGCCGTGTGCGGGCGATCGGTTGCCAACGGACCGTCATCGATTTTGCCGCTGGGGGTGTATTCCATGGTCGGCAGATCGAAGGCGCGACCGTTGTTCGGTGCGTGGCGGCCACCGCTACCATCGGTAGGATCGGTGTTCGTCAAGCCGGCATAGTTGCCGCGCAGAGCGCTGTAGGTATAGGAAACAGCACCGAACCACTTACCCGTGGAACGTTTGGCAAGGCGGAATTCCGCACCGTCGTAACGGCGGGAAGCCGCAACAACGCCAGGGCATTCAGCGCAGAACGGCACGCTGGTGAGGTAGTTTACGCCTTTGTCGTTCGGGGTGACCACGGGGCGATGCAGAATGTCTACAAAGCTGGAACCGGGGTTGCCGATGTAGAAGCCGAGGTTATCGGTGATCGACATGTCTTCGATGGTGCGGTCGAGGCGCTTGCGCGCGTAGCGGGTTTCCAGGCTCCAATTGGAGTTGATTGCCCAATCCACACCAAACGTGGTTTCGTGCTGCATCATTGGCTTCAGGTTCGGATCGACTGCTGGATCGCGCGTGTCAGCCTTGGTTGCGCGGAAGTCAACATTTTCGATAAACCGGCCAACGGTTACGCCAGGTGCGGGACCGGTTGCCGGGCAGCCGCCGCCGTTGTTATAGCTGGGTGTGATGCCAGAGAACGTGGCGCTGTCCATTGCGTATACGCAGTTGTGCCAGTAATCGCTACCGAAGGAACCACGAGCAAGACCCATCTTCATGATGTCGTAAAACTTGCCATAGCTGCCATAGATTTTCACTTTGCCATTCTTGAACAGGTCATAAGCTGCGCCGAGGCGCGGAGCAATCTTTTCACCCCAACCAAATTTGACTTCGGGGAAGCGGGTGGGATCATAAGCGGGCTGACGTTCCTGGTCGAAACGGAGGCCGAGGTTCAGGGTCAAACCGTGGCCGACGTTCCACGCGTCCTGGAAGTAAACTGCCTGTGCGTACTGTTTATCGCCGCCAGTATTGACCACGCCGGTACCAACAATGAAGTACCCATAGAGACCTTGGCACTGCGCGGCTGTAGCGCCATAAGCTGTGCGGTTCGCATTGATCACGCTGTCGCAAGCGGTGGTGCTGGTAACCGGAGCATAGCTCTGGCCCCAATAAAGATCGACCGCGCCACCCTGATAGTTGCGCAATACGTCGTTACCCTGACGCTGCCAGAAGTAGCCGCCCTTGAAGGTGTGGCTGCCCGCGAGACGTCCCACGAAATAGGACACATCGAGGTTGAAGCCGTTGCGCTTGTAGGCATCATAGGTGTAGGCAAGGTTGGTGGGAATGGTGGCAAAACCAGAGGGATTGAAAGAAGACGCCGGAAATGCATTGCCGGCCAGATCCTTGCTGTTTGCGTTCACGGTAGCCTGATAGGTGTAGCGGGTTCCGACAGGAGTTCCGCGCTGTTCATTGTTGTTGAAGAAGTACCCGTAACGTGCACTGACAACCAACTTGGAAGTCGGAGTCCAGTCACCGCCAAAGGAGTAAATGGAAAGAGGATTCACTGATCCTGCATCGGCGCGGAATGTATTGGGGTCCGTGCTGGCACCGGCATTGAGCTGACCAACAGCGCTATCTGGTGCGCCAAGCTGACCTTGCGTACGCGAATAGCCATAGTTCCATGATCCAAAGAGGCGCAGAGAGTTCGTCACACCGTAATCAACACGGTTGTACATGTTGTGCTGGGTGTAGGTGCTGGTCAAGCTGCGCGGACCGGGGTTAGCGCCAGTAAAGGTGGTTGTACGCCGGATGGTATCGACGGTAGGAATGTAGCTGCTGAAGAACCAAATTTTATCCTTCAGAATTGCTCCGCCAATCTGGTAGCCGGGCTCCACAATGTTGCGCTGATCTTTGACCGGCAGGAAATGTTGCGGTGTTCCATCCAGGCGGGTGGTCGTGTTCAAGCTGGGCTTGGTCGGATCCGTGCGGAGTCCGCAGGCAACCGTGGTTGCAGAGCCGACAAAAGTTCCAACGCTACCGGAAGTATAACCGGATGCGCAACCGTCGACAGCATTCAGCGCATTGGTGCGCCAATAGCCCATCAGGCCGCCATGCCAGTCATTGGATCCGCGCTTGGGGACAGCGTTGATAACGCCGCCCAGTGCGCCGCCGAATTCGGCTTCGAAGCTGCTCGACTTAATCTGAACTTCTTCAATGAAGTCCATCTGGAACGATTTGCCAACACCACCGCTCTGAATGTTAGTGGTGTTCACACCATCAATGAGATAGACGTTTTCGGAATCCGAAGCTCCATCAATTTGAAACCCGTTGTCGCGGTTCGACGTACCACCTTGTAGTGGTTCCATGCGAGCGCCGGCTGCGAACGGGATCACAGACTGGAACGAACGGCCAGTGGGCATGCTATTGATAATGTCTTTGCTGACGGTGGTTGCCACTTTGCTCTGCGTGACATCGACGATGCTGGCAGCAGAGGTGACTTCCACGGTTTCGGCCATGCCGCCAACCTGCAATTGGATGTCGACGCTGGGCAGACGTCCTGCGCTGAGAGCAAGCTCGCCCTGCTTAAAGTTACGGAAGCCCTTGGCACTGACTGTGATGGCATAAGAACCTGGGGGCAGAGCAGAAAAGCGATAGTTTCCGGATGAATCGGAAGTGACTTTTTTCGAGCCGAGGAGAGATGGACTGGTGAGTTCAACCGTGGCGCCAGCAACTACGGCACCGGATTGATCTTTGATTACGCCCTGGATGCCAGCTGTTGTTTCTTGTGCAAAACCATTTGAAGCAAGGATGCCAAAGAGTGAAAGGCATGCTAACAGTGGCGGACGATTTTTATTCGATAGAGCAAGATGCATAGAACGATCTCCTGTTGAGAGTTTTCTTTTGGATTGCCTGCGTGGTACGCAGGTTGTTCAGTAGGACGAAAAGACCTGACATTGGACGAGTTGAAGCGACGTGGTTCTTGTTTTTATCTTTGGGGAATGTAGTGGACAACCCGAAATTAGAGCGGTAGTGAGTATCTTGACCGCAACTGAACTTGCGGCCCGAAACAAATCGCGTTCCTACCATGAGGGCGCCAGCCCTACAACTAAAATCCACAATGACCCCAAACCAGCAAAATCCGACCAATTCATTTGATCGTAACACATGTCACCAGGCAAATGATTCCAGGGTCAAGGAATACAACCACCCGTGGGGGGTGGGTAGTTTGGAAGTTTTATCGCCAATAGCGTTTTGTGACGGAGATAAGAACGCCCCCGCTTACCAGCAAAACCCCTAGAAGCATATATGCGGTCTCCATCCGCCCATAGAGGAAGTTACCCACTGTGAACAGTCCGGCCCAGATGACGATGGTCCCGGCAACCCACCCGAGCGTCGCCAGCGGGATGTTGTCTTCCTTGGAATATTCGGCGGCCTGTGCCTCGCTCACACCGGCGGCGATGCGAATGGCCGTCCAGCCCGGACCGAAGGGTTTGACTTTGAGGTAGAACTGAACCAGTGCCGAGCGATCGGTCTCAGGCCCCACGTAGGCCGTGATCAGCCAGCAGACGGTGGTGAAGGCGATGGTAACCAGCAGTTCCCTGTGCGTACCGATTTGCACGCCACTCTTGTGAAGGATGAGGAATACGATCGAGATGCCGAAGGAACTGGCCATGGCGACAATCTCGCACCAGGCCGTGATGCGCCACCAGAACCAGCGCAACAAATAAAGCAGCCCGGTGCCGGCGCCAACCTGCAGCATGATGTTGAAGTTGTCCTGCGCCGTCTCCAGTACAAACACCAGCGATGAGGAGAGCAGGAACAGACCCACAGTGGCTAAACGACCGGCCATTACGTAATGCTTTTCGGTTTCGCCCTTGCGCATAAAACGGCGGTAGAAATCGTGAACGAGGTACGATGCGCCCCAGTTGAGATGCGTCAGAATCGTCGACGAATTGGCTGCGATCAGTCCCCCGACCATCAGGCCCATCCAACCAATGGGCAGGAAAACGAGCATCGCCGGATAGGCGATATCGTGGCCGATCAGCGCCGGGTCCACGTTGGGGAAAGCGGTCCGAATGTCTTTCAGCTCAGGATAAATGATGATCGACGCAAGGCCCACCAGGATCCACGGCCAGGGACGCAGCACGTAATGAGCAAGATTGAAAAACAGCGTTCCGCCGAGCGAATCTTTTTCCGACTTCGAGGCCAACATGCGCTGTGCAATGTAGCTGCCACCGCCTGGCTCAGCGCCGGGATACCACACGGTCCACCATTGCACCGACAACGGAATAATGAAGATGGCCATCGCCATGTCCCAGTTGTTGGTGAAGTCGGGAAGCATGTTCAAGTAATTAAGGCCGCCAGGGCCGGGGCGATTCGACAGCTTTTCCACCAGGCCGGTGAGACCGCCGACTTGCGGCAGGTTGACGGCAAAGTAAGCAGCTCCGATCACCGCGGTCATTTTGATGAAGAACTGAATCATGTCGATGACCAGCACGCCCCACAGGCCGGAGTGGGCGGCGAAGACCACATTCAAAACCCCGATGGCTACCAGCGTCTGCCAGCGCGGCAGGCCAAACAGCACGTTGGCAATTTTGCAGGCGGCGAGGTTGACGGACGCCATGATGATGCAGTTGAAGAAGAGTCCGAGATAGACGGCGCGGAAGCCGCGCACGGCGCTGGCCGCAGTGCCAGAGTAGCGGACCTCGTAGAACTCGAGATCGGTCAGCACGCCGGAACGCCGCCACAGCCGGGCGAAGAAGAAGACAGTGGAAACGCCGGTCAGCGTGAAGGCCCACCATTGCCAGTTCCCTGCCACGCCCTGCGTGCGGACGAAGTTGGTGACCAGGTTCGGCGTGTCGCTGGAAAACGTGGTGGCGACCATCGAAATTCCCGCCAGCCACCATGGCACCGCTTGGCCAGAGCCGAAGAACTCCGAAGTGCTCTTGCCAGAGCGCTTGCCGAAGAACAACGCGGGCACGAAACAGATCAACAACGAAACAACAATAATTATCCAGTCAATTGTATGGAGGACCATGCGCTCACTTTACCGTCGGATATGAAATGCCCAGCTGTTCGAGATAGCTCGAATACTTGGAAGGATCATAATACAACTCCTTCATACGTGGGCGGTACTCTTCCATGATTTTTTTATTCAGCCAGATAGCCGGCTTGTCGTCGGGGCGCAGGAAGCTCTTGTACTTCACCTTCTTGGTTTGCACGTTGTTGAAGTAGTCCCACGAGCTTTTGAGCAGCTCTGGATTTGTGATCAGGTCAAGCAGCGTCAGCGCCTGCACCTTGGCGCCGGCGATCACGCCTTTGTGCGCGATGGGCGTGGCCATGGAGATTGCATTGGCCCAGTTGTGGCCGGGGCCGCCCGGGATATTTGAAGGATAGTTGAGCGTCACGGTGGGGACGACCCAACTGATGTCGCCAATGTCGTCCGAGCCGCCGCCGGTGGGCACAGGGGTGCGCCGATCGTCATCGCCACTAGCCTCGCCTTCGGCCGGCTCGGGGCGCGGTTCGCGCAATGTGCCAACCTTTTCGCGCAGGCCGATGACCGGCATCTTCAGCTCTGTCTGCAGGGCTTTTGCCAACTTCAAGTCCGCCTCAGACCACTTGGGCATGCCGACGCTTTTGATGTTTTCCGACATCGCTTTGGCAATGGGCAGGCTGAAGTGCGGAGCCCAGGCACTGCCTAGCAGGCGCGACGAGACTGTGGTGTCGGTCATGAGCGTGGCAGCCTTGGCCATGTTGTCGCCAATGCGCCACAAATTGATGACGTTGTCGTAATCCATTTCGCGGAAGTAATACCAGACCGATGCGTTTTGCGGAACAACGTTGGGCTGATCGCCGCCATTCGTAATCACATAGTGGGAACGCTGCGCCAGACGCAGGTGTTCGCGGCGGAAGTTCCAACCCACGTCCATCAGTTCGACGGCGTCGAGTGCGCTTTTACCTCGCCACGGCGCGCCTGCCGCATGGGCGCTTTCGCCCTTGAAGCTGTATTCCACTGAGACCATCGCCGACTGCCCGCCCCCACCGGCTGATACGGCCAGGCTGTTGCCGACGTGCGCGAACAACACCGCATCGACGTCTTTGAAGAGGCCTGCGCGGACGAAGTACGCTTTGGTGCCCAGCTGCTCTTCTGCAACCCCAGGCCAGATTTTCAACGTGCCCTTGAGGTGTTCGCGCTCCATCACCTTCTTCACAGCAATGGCCGCAAGAATATTGAGCGGCGTGCCGGAGTTGTGACCTTCGCCGTGGCCTGGCGCGCCTTCAATCAGCGGATCATGATACGCCACGCCAGGTTTCTGCGATGCCTGCGGAATGCAGTCGATGTCCGAGCCGAGCGAGATTACAGGCTTGCCGGAGCCCCATGTGGCGATCCATGCCGTTGGAATGCCGGCTATGCCGCGCTCGATGGTGAAGCCCTCTTTTTCCAGAATCGACGTCAAATACTTCGAGGTTTCAAACTCCTGAAAACCGAGTTCGCCAAAGCTGAACACGGAATCGACCATGACCTGCGCCTGCTTCTGCATGTCGTTCAGGTGGCCGGTGACATCGGCTTTCATCGCAGCAATGTTTTGCGATTGCGCCAGACACGGCAGCGATGCGGCAAATAATAAAAAAGCTTTCAAGTTCATGGAGGACTCATTTCTTTTTGATTTTGGGGCCGGGGCGTGGGCTTGGCCGATAGGATAACAGATTCGGCTGCGGCCCTGAACTGTTAGACTCAAGGATTAATCTCATGAACGCAATTCGCATTGCCCTGGCGAATGTTCGCTTCGCCTCAACTCCAGATGAATCGATTCTCATTGCTCTCGATGCAATCGGCCAGGCCGCTGCTGCCGGAGCTCGCGTGGTCTGCTTTCCGGAGTGCTATGTGCCAGGCCTTCGCGGCGTAGGCAAGCAGATTCCGCGGCTCGATGCGTTGTATATGGAGCGGGCCTGGACCAAAGTAGGAGTTGCAGCGCATAAGGGCAAGATCACGGTGGTGCTTGGCACCGAACGCATCGTTGGAAATGAACTGCGGGCCACGGCGATTGTGGTCAATTCCGATGGGTCAATCGCTGGCTTTCAGGACAAGGTGCAACTGGATCCCACGGAAGAAGGGATCTATGCAGCAGGTACAGAACGGCATTTGTTCCAGGCCGGCGGTCTGAGCTTCGGCGTCGCGATATGCCATGAAGGCTGGCGGTATCCGGAGACGGTGCGCTGGGCGGCCATGCGCGGCGCGCAGATCGTGTTTCATCCGAATTTTTCAGAGACGGCCGCTGGGGACTACCGGCCGAGGGAGTTTGCGGACCCGGCCAACACGTTCCACGAAAAGGCAGCGCTGTGCAGGGCAGCCGAGAACACTTGTTATTTCGCCACTGTGAATTATGCGAGCGAAGGTTCGCCCACCACGTCAGCGGTGATCCGGCCCGATGGCACGGCGCAGGCTTATCAACCCTATGGCGTGGAGGGTCTCTTGGTAGCTGATGTCGATTTGGATGCGGCCACCTGTTTGCTCGCGAAACGATACAAACCTCAGTAAGATTTGGGCCGGAGGTGGGGCGGAATGGCATTCTGCGGCCGAGTGCCACTCGGCCGCAGATTACCAATCTGCCCTACATCAACCAAGCCGCTTCAACACCACGCGGCGCATCTCCGCCACCTGCTCACCAACAATTTCAGTGGCCCTTAACACCAGCGGTCCGCGGCCTTTTTTGAGTGTAATCTCGCCCATCGACAAGGGCTTGAAGTCTTTCACATAAGACTCCTGGCGCGGCACGCGATCGAACGCGGCCCCGACCTCAGGTGGATCGTTCGCCACAGTAATCTTCTTAGTTACCCGTTCTCCATTGAAGCTGACTTCAATGGTCGATCCCACGTCCTGCGCGCGGCAGGTATAGTAGACGATAGCTTCAAACCTGCCGGGCAGGGTGACTTCACCATCCCAGGAAATCGAATCGTCCTTGCTCTTCCAGTTGGTGTAGTAGGAACTGTTCGGCGGCTTGGCACTGCGTTGGATCTTCCCTTCGACGACACCGTCACGGGCAGGGAGGAAGGTGTACTTGCCATTACCTAACGGGAACGGACGCGTGTCCTCGGCGACCATCGGCAGCATCTCCGCGCGCCAGTCCTTCAAGGCCGCACGGAGCTGGGCGGCAACTTCCGGTTTTTCTGATGAGATGTCGCGATTCTGCTCCGGATCCGCCACCATATCGAACAGCGCGCCGTCGTTATCGAGCCGGAATTGTTGCGTGCGCAGGCTGGTGCGGCGCGCCCACAGCGAGAAAAGCATGCGATCCTGCCACGCTTCGGGCTTGCCTTCAAGCAACGGCTTGAGGCTCTTGCCGTCGAGCGGCTTCTTGGAAATAATCGGCACACCGGCAAGAGAAGTCAGCGTGGGCAGCAGATCAATCGCGCCGGCGATCTGCGGCACGCGCAATCCTTTTTTGATGTGGCCCGGCCAGCGGATCAGGAAAGGGGCGCGCAGGCCGCCCTCATCGACGGAGCCTTTCCGGCCCTTCATGCGATCGTTCCAGCGCCAACTGTTGGGGCCGTTGTCGCTGAAGTACATCACGATGGTATCGTTCACAAGCTTGAGATCTTCAATTTGCTTCAGCACGCGGCCGACGTTCCAGTCAATGTTTTCGCACATGGCAAGAGCGGCCCGCGTCATGGGAATCTCTTCCTGCGCTTCGTTCTTGGCGCGCATCTTCGGGTCGAGGTGGGCGAACTTGTCCCAGTATTTGTCGGGCACTTGCATGGGCGAATGCGGCGTATTGAAGGCCAGATAGGTATAAAACGGACGCGAGGCGTTTTGTTTGATGAAATCGATGGCGTGGTTGGTCAGATCGTCGCTGATGTAGCCTTTCCCGCGCACGAGTTCGCCATTATGATCCATCTCCGTATCGAAATACTGGCCCCAGTGGCCGCTGGTGAAACCGTAGAATTCATCGAAGCCGCGGGCGCGCGGATGATAGGGGAACTGCGATCCGTTGTGCCACTTACCGAAGATGGCGGTTTTGTAGCCGGAGGCTTTGAACGTTTCGGCGATGGTGGTTTCGTTGAGGTTCATACGCTCAGCGCCGGACTGCACACCGCGCACTCCGCTGCGCGCGTGATAGCGGCCTGTCAGGTATTCGGCACGGGTTGGCGCACAGACGGCGCAGACGAAGAAGCGTTCGAAGAGCGCGCCATCGTGCGCGAGCGAGTCGATGTTGGGGGTGGAAAGGTTCTTGTTTCCGTGAATGCTGAGGTCGCCCCAACCTTGATCGTCAGCGAGGATCACAACGATGTTGGGCTGGCGGGCTTTGGTTCCTTGCCCCCATGCGGTGAGGCTGAAGCCGGCTGCGGCGGCGAGGAACTGGCGTCTGTTAGTGCTGGGCATGATCAGAAACAGTATATGAGAGTTAGAATGGTTGCTGCATGAAACTCTTCAGCGCATTCTTATTATTATCTGTGACTCTCTTCGCCCAGCCCACGCCGCGGGCGATGGTGAGGTCGGCGAAGATCACCGTGCTTTCCACAATGCTGGCCGATAGCGGCTTCGGCGAATGGGGCTTCGCTGCGCTTGTCGAGGTTGATGGGCACACGATTCTGTTCGACACAGGGGCCGCGCCTGACACGGTGCTGCGCAATGTGCGGCAGATGGGCGTGGATCTGTCGAAAGTGGAAGAGGTGATCCTCAGCCACAATCACGGCGACCACACTGGCGGGTTGACCACGCTGCGCGACGATGTTTTGAAACGCAATGCCAAGGCTCTTTCGCGCGCCTACGTGGCCAAGGGGATTTTCTTTGACCGCACGCCAAGCGGTGCACTGGCGGCGCGCGATCCGTATTTGAAATCTGGCGGAGGGTTCACCGAGATCGATGCACCGCGCGAAATCTATCCCGGCGTGTGGCTGACCGGCCCCGTGCCTCGGCAGTATCCAGAGCGAAACTTCACAATGAACGGCCGCGCCGGTATGGTGAAGCTTCCCGATGGCAGTTCGGTTGAGGACAATGTGCCAGAGGATCAGTCGCTGGTGCTGAACACTTCGCAGGGCCTGGTGGTGCTTTCCGGCTGCGGACATTCGGGCATCATCAACACTTTGACCTATGCGCGCAAGACCATTCGCGAAGCCCCGATCCATGCGGCTTTGGGCGGGTTTCACTTGTTTCAGGCCGACGACAGGACGCTGCAGTGGACCGGCGAAAAGCTGCGGGAAATGGACCTGGCGAATTTCATGGGCGCGCACTGCACCGGCATTGAGGCTGTCTACAAGATTCGGCAAGTCACCGGCCTCACGCGCCGAACCTGCTCAGTTGGCGCGGTGGGCTCGACATTTTCATTAGACGGCGGATTGTCCCCCGGACGGATCGCCCGATGAGGGTGGGTTCTTCGTTCGCCATGGTCTTAACCTGAAGCCAAGCCGCTTGGCGGCCCAAATGAACACCGCGAAAGCGAGCAGCCATGGAACCAACACCATGATTATCGTGATCAAAGCCGCAAGGCTCTCGCCTAACGTGATGCCTGCATTGCCAAGCGCATTGGAGATCGGCGAGAGGAACGAACGCGAGGCGAAGGTTTGCTTCTGACGGAAACTGATTTGCACCAGAACTTTTTCCGTTTCCGCGGCTAGGACTTTGCGCTTTGTGGCGAGGGCGTCGAGTTCGGACTGCACCTTCACCAGTTCTCGCTGCACTTCGAGGACATCCTTAAAAGTTGCGCTAGGCTTGGCAAGCATCGTGCGCAGGCTGTCCCGGTAGCCTGTTTGGTTTTGCATGCCTGCTTCTGTGTCGATAACGGCTGCGGTTTTGTCTTCGCTTTCGGTTGAGTGCTGGACAATCGTAGCCGATTTTCCGAGTTTGTCGAACAGTTTTTCGAGGTCGGCCGGAGCAATGCGCAGTTTGATGGACGCGGAGCCGGGCGCATCGGTAGTCTTCTTCTGAACCGACGATTCGAGTAGTTCGCAATCCAGCTTGGCGCAGAGCGCCCGGATGGACTCCCAGCTGTTTTCCAACCCGTCTTCCGAAGCCTCGACCGTCAAATTGTGACTGACCGCGACATATCGGCGCATCGGAATGGGCGCTCTTGCGACGCCCAGAATACCCTGAAGCGGTCCTTGATGCTCGAATTGGGCTATCTTGGGCGCTGGAGACTTATTCGCTTGACAGCCTGCAAACGTCAAGGCCGAAAGCCACACCAGACTTGTTAATGAAGGTTTCATCGCGTAGCAAGCTCCTCAATAGTTTCGCCGGTAAGTCGGGCACGAAATGGCGACGTGGCCTCGACAGGCATACCATTCCAATCAACCGGATCCGTCAAGACCAGTGGCCGTTTACCCATCAACGCAATCAAATCGCTCATCTCCCAATGCAACAGAAAGCCAGGGATCAACACATCGAACAGGCGCGTGTTCAAAGGCTGACCGAGCGCGGATTGAAAATCGTGCGGAAGCTTGTCAATCCACACGCTGGCAATGCGCTGATCGACAGCGGCGGCCATCAAGGCCCAGACGCCATCAACACCTTTGGCCAGCACGCGGATGCGCTTGGGGTCGACGCCCGGCTTGGCCGCAAGCAGCGCGACCGCCTTCGAAATGTCGTTCGCGCGCATGGCCGACAGATTGAGGCCGATGTTTTCCGCTCTTGTGTTGGCCAGCCAGTTGGCAAGATAGGGGCGCTTATCGAGCGATGCGGGCGAGTCGCGCACCGTTACGGCCATGGCAGGAACACCGAGCTTTTCGATCTGCTCGGCCGATAACGCAGCATTCACCACCACCAGCGCAGGACCACCATGACCCGCATAATACTGGGTTTGCGGTTCACCAAAGCTGTCCCCCACCACCATGCGCCGCAGTTCGGCGAGCAACGCAGCCGGGGCTTTCGGCTTACGCAGCTCCCTATATCGAGCCCGGATCAGTTCATGCACCTTCAGGCTTCCAGGCAGATCCTGCACCTGGCCAGAAGCGGTCACCTGCAACTCTGAGTCGGGATACAAAGGCACCTCACCCTCCTTCACCTCCCCCTTGCCATCATTGAGCCAGCGAATCATCCATTCATAGATAGACTCCCGCGTCTCATGAGGAGTTCCATGCGGGCCCGAACCAACGAAGAACTTTACACGATCGGCCGCATCGAACAAGCCGTACCACCCGCGCACTTCGTCGTAAACCATCTTGGCGCCAGGCGGCGTGAAGTAGTCGCCTTCCGTCGCAAGGATCAACCACGGCGTGGGCGCGGCCATTTCGAACAAATCGGCATGATCCAACCCTGAGCCAAGAAACCCCGGCAGACTCATTTCAGAATCCGGATGCGGGCCGGAAAACAGCAGCCGATACGAGTTGGTGTAGCAGGCAGGCGCGGCGGCTTTGATGCGCGGATCGAGCGCGGCAATATATGTGGTGAGGCATCCACCGCCGGAACAACCTGCTGCCCCGATGCGCTGGGGATCCACTTCCGGCCGAGTCTCCAAATAGTCGATCGCACGCATCGCGTCCCAGATGAAGTAGCGCGCGACAGACTCACCGATCAGCGCCGCCTGCGCTCCGGCCTGCAGATGTTCGTTGGCGCAGCAGCCGCCGGCATGACGCCGCGTGCGTGGATCAAGAGCTTGGATGCGTTCCCCTAAACCGATGGGATCAAACGTCAGCGCCACAAATCCTTTGGCTGCCAGATTGGCCGAAAGCTGATGCGTCTCCGTCTTTCCCAACGTCGTATGGCCCGCCTGCACAAGCACCGCGGGATGACGGCCGGGAGTCTTAGGCAGGTACAGATTCGCCGTGACGTAGAAATGCGGAAGGCTTTCGAACACCACTTTTTCCATGGTGTAGGAAGGATTCATCAACTTGCCGGTCACTTTGGCATTCAGCGGCGTGCGCGTCGCAGGCAGGCCACCGATGGAGCGCAGAATCTTCTCGCGGACCACAGCCGCGCGCCGCTTCGCCTGATCGCGAGTCCGCACTTTGGCGATCTCAAGCTGGCGCTGATCCAACTGTTTCTGGGCGATGCCATCCATCCAGGTAAGCAGCGGATCCGTGGCAAGCAACAAGGCAAGAGCGAGCATCCATCCATGCTCTACTTTTTGCTACATGAGTGCAAGGCCGCGCGCGACGGACGTGAACTCGTTGCCGGTTTGAATTTTCTCTTCTCCAAAGCGATCCGCGAAGATCTTGCGCACTGCCGGAACAAACGATGAACCGCCGGTTAAGAAGACCATGTCGACAGCACTGCGTTCCACCTTACAGCGCGTGAGCAAGCCGTCAACACAGGTTTCGACACTGCGCAGCTCTTCGACAATCCACTCTTCAAACTGCGCGCGAGTCACCATGGAATCGATCTCCACCGTGCCATCGGTGAAATGAAAACGCGCTGCGGTTGCCGCTGAGAGTTCGCACTTGGTCTTTTGCACGGCGCGATGCAACTGGTAACCGAGGTCCTCATTAATGATGTGCAGCAAGGCTTCAATCCTCTCTGGTTCCTGCGATTGCGCGCGCACGCTCTCCAGCATGTTGATCGTTTCGCGCGAACGAAGAAACGAAAGATGATGCCAGCGTTCCAGCTTCGCATACACCCAGTTCGGCGTGGGCAACATCTTGCCCATGGAACTGATCTGCGTGCCGGCGCCGAGCGCAGGTGAAACAAGCTTGCGGATGATGCGTGCATCGAAGGCGTCGCCGGCCAAACCAAGTCCGGCGTTGCCCAACAGATCATTGGGGCGACGTCCGCGTTCGCGAATACCGGGCCCGACGCGCAGCAACGAGAAGTCGCTGGTACCGCCGCCGAAATCGCCGATCAGGATCAATTCGTCATGGTCCAAACGAGACTCGTAATACTGCGCCGCGCCTACGGGCTCCATCACGAACTGAACCTTTTCGAAGCCTGCCTGCAGATAAGCTTTTTCCAAGCGCGCGACCGCAAACTGATCGTCTTCGTCCTTGTCGGAACCAACGAAACGCACCGGGCGGCCCGCCACCACATCGCGAATCGGCACGCCGAACTGCGTCTCTGCCTGCTCGCGAATATCACGCAGGATGCGCGCGATCAGATCCTCCAGCGTATACATACGCCGCAGGATTTCGGTCTTGTCGAACAACCGGCTGCTGAGGAACGACTTCAGCGATTGGACCAACCGGCCTTTGGGATCAGCGGCCAGGTATTCGTCGATACCAATGTTGCCGGCCCAGGACTTCACACCTGTGAGTCCTCCGGCCTGCTTCACCATATCGAGATATAAAACGGAACGGAACGATTCACTGAGGCCGGAGCTGGAGGCAAACGACGCCATTTCAACCACACCGTTCCTAGCCACCGCAACGGAACTGTTGGTGGTTCCAAAGTCTATTCCAATTTTCATGGGAAATCCCATTTTAGCAAGTAACCTCGTTGCGCCGTGCGAATTTCCGTGCTCACGGGGGGACCGCTCGTCCCATTACTGCTAACGCTGGACATTCACTTTGACCTATGGCATTTTGAAGACATGAGGACCTTTATACTTGTTTCTCTATTGGCGAGCGCACTCTCGTTTGCCGCACCCGTTTCAATATCGCTAAACACCACTGGCGGATTTGTGACTGGCGCTGGGTGGAACGCCGGACACCCACAAGCGGCCAACCTGGACTTCGTGGAGGGATACGGACCCAAGTTCGTACTTATAAATACGTCGCAGTATTTTACCTACAGCCCCGGATGCTCAGCCTATGTTGCTTCCTGCGACCCCAGCTTCAACTGGAACCAGGTAGCGCCCATGATCGTGCACGACTGGGTTACTGGTCCAATTCCTCAGAGTCAGCCCGACCCCATTCGGCTCGACTACAACGTACTTGTGACATTCAATTTGGCATTTGTATCGTCTGATCCGGCGCCCGTTACCGTGTACCCATATTGTGTAGCATTCTCACAGGGAGTCTGCGTTCAGTATGACTACACCTACCGGGCAGCGGTGAACACTGTGTTCACTTTGACTGGAACCGAGTCCTGGACGACGCCGGACGGCGTCGATGTTCAAGTGACGATTTTGCCATCCTTCGTCGGCGGCGTGGGAGTTTTCGGCACTGGGCTTTCGGGCTTCCCGGCCCATCAGGTGTTGGATTCTAGTCTCAACCTGACGTTATTGGCATCTCCCGAGCCCTCGACCTTCGCATTGCTTGGACTCGGCATTGCAGTAATATCGCTACGGCAACGCCTATTCCGGTGATAGCAAGTACCGGGCGGACTTCTTTTCGATCAATTTCTGATACGCAAAGAAGAAGAATGTTTTATTGCGGCCGTCGTAGAGTTTGGGGATGAACACTGGGCCGCCGACGTTTGCATCGGGCTGCATAAACCACGCGGGCACGCCGCCGGTGCGCCGGGCTGCGGGTCCGATGTCTTGAACGCGTTGAAAAACTGGCGATGCGTCATGCGCCGCGTGCGGCCCAGGTCCGCAGCCATGATGTGGACTTCATTAGTGCCACCCTTCTTCACCACCGTGACGACTCCGCCGGTGGTATGGCCGTATTCGGCGGGCAAAGTACCAGTCACAACCTTCACTTCACCTACGGAATTTTCAACGGGCTTGATGTCGTTCCCAGTGCTTGATTGCGGATCGTTGCCGAGCACGCCGTCCTCAAACACCGCAGTACCTGAAGAGCGCTGGCCGCCGATGTTGAAACCGCCCAGCGAGCCGCCATAAGAATAACCGTTCATGGTCATTCCCGGCGTGAGGTTGAGAGTGTTCAGAACATAGCGCTGGTAGAGCGGCATCTTGTACAGAGTCTCGCCTTCGGGGACTGTACCGTTCGACGAAGTCTCGGTTTCAAGCATCGTCGCCTGCGAAGTTACCTGCACGGAGTCGGAGACTTGTCCGATCTGCAAAGTGGCGTTCACCGGCAGGACATCGCCTACGCGCAGGGTGATGTCGGTCTGGACCAAACGCTTAAAGCCCGCTCCTTCGAAGTTGATTTTGTATGCGCCCGGCTGGAGGGCTTGAATACGATAAAGCCCGTCGCCGTTGGTGACGGTTTTTGATTCTGTGTTCGTTTCCACCTGAATGGCCGTGACCTGAACGTTAACCGCCGCGGCGCCACTCGGGTCGGTGATAATGCCGGTGATTGCGCCAGTGCTAACTTGTCCAAAACTTGTAACCGGCGCGCAGAAGAATCCTGCGGCGGCAATGAATGTACAGATGCGAAAACTGTTATGACAAAGCATACGAAGCTCCTTAGGCAAACGAGGCTGAAACAAATTGGAAACGTGCTATCACAGTTTTCTCAATACGAAGGTCCCCTGGCGGAACATGTGAAGCAACCACGGAAGCCGCTGTATGTCTCTAGCCTGCTGGCCCAGCTATGGAGTTGGTGATAGAGTCGGGGTATGCGGGTTGTTCAGTTGAAAATCTTATGAAACCTTTGATTTCGCTATTACTCCTGGCCGCCTCATCAGTTGCTGCCGACGCTCCCTTTTACGTTTTTGATAACGGCTTGGGTTCTACCGAGCTCTCTCTCGATCAACAGGCCGAACTTGCCCGCCAGGCGGGCTATGCGGGCATTTTCTATTCGGGCACGAAAAACATTCCGTCGCTGCTCGCGGCCTGCCAGTCTCGCGGCCTCCGTGTTCTGGGAATCTACACCGGGATGGACATGTCTAAACCCAACGCCAGCTACGATCCGGGGCTGCCTGAGGCCATCCAGCAGTTGAATGGTACTGGCGCGCTCATCACGTTCACCGTGAATGGCAAGGCCGCGGGCACGGACGAGATCGCAGTGCCGGTAATCCGCGCAGTCGCCCGGATGGCAGCGGCAGCCGGGCTGAAGGTGGCGCTGTACCCACACTTTGGGTTCTACGTGGCCCGCATCGAAGATGCACTGCGCCTGCGGCAAAAGGCCGGTGCGGAAAACGTGGGACTGGTTTTCAATCTCTGCCACTGGCTCCGCAGCGGCGACGGCAATCATCTCGACGAGCGACTTACACAAGCCCTGCCCTATACCTTCATGGTCAGCGTGAATGGCGCCGATCCCGAAGGGGATTGGGACCGCCTGATTCAGCCGCTGGACCGCGGCACATACGACGTGCGCGGTTTCGTCAGCAAACTGCGCTCAATGGGATATAAGGGCCCGTTCGCGCTTCAGTGCTACAACGTGAAGGGCGACCGGGCGGAAAACTTGACTCGATCCATGAACTCCTGGAGAAAATTCTAATGAGAACGGAGAATACGCGCCGCGGCTTCCTACACTCCGCCGCCATCGTGGCCCTGCCCACGTTTGTTCGAGCGCAAACCTTGGGACGCGGCGGCACGGCTGCATCGGACCGGATCACCGTCGGCATTATTGGAAGCGGGCAGCGAGCGATCTTCGAGACGCGACAGTACCCGTGGTTTGACAACGCGGTGATCGTTGCCGTCTGCGATGCACAGCAGAGCCGCAGACTTGAAGCCAAAGCCGAGTTGGAAAAGCACTACGCCGCGCAGCAGCCGCAAAGGCCCAACGCGGGCATTCGTATGTACGCTGATTTTCACGATCTGCTTGCGCAGCGCGATATCGACGCGGTCTATATCGCATCGCCCGATCATTGGCATGTGTCCATGCTGATTCCGGCCCTCAAAGCAGGCAAGCACGTGCATTGCGAAAAGCCGCTCGGCGTCGGCATCGAGCAGGATCTGGCTGCCCTCAAAGCAGTGCGCAAGTATGGAAAGATCTTCCAATATGGCGCCGAACTGCGCGCGAATCCGGAAACGAAGAAGGGTATCGAGTTGGTGCTGAACGGCCGCATCGGCAAGGTGAAAAAGATCTATGTGGTGGCCCCGGCGTCAGTCAGCGGCGGATCGGCATCGCCGGCGATCCCGATTCCGGAGGGTTTCAATTACGATCATTGGCTTGGGCCGGCACCCGTTACTCCGTTCTGCGCTGACCGTTGCCTGACCGAATCCCCTCGCGGCATCTTTAACATCTCAGACTACTCACTTGGCAATATCGCAAATTGGGCGGCGCACCCGCTTGACCAGATGCAGCGGTGGGCCGATGCCACCGGCCGCAAGGATCCGCCGGTGCATTACGAAGGGTCCGGCAAGTTCGCCAGCGGCGGCCTATTCGACTGCGCAACCCAGTGGAATGTGCGCTGCACATGGGCCGATGGTCTGGTGCTCGACCTCGTCGACAGTAACACCTACCACGACCTGCCCGATGCACCGCACCCGCCCATCGACTGGGCCTTCGCAAACAAAGCCGCGCCCCGCAAGATGCCGAATGGCGCAGTGTTTGTCGGCACCGAGGGTTGGGTCATGGTAGGGTACGGCAACGTTGCATCGCACCCTGAGTCGCTGATGAAATCCGTCATCGGACCATCCGAAATCCAAGTGCAGTGCAGCGCCTTGGATGCAATTCCAGCAGGCCTTCCGAAAGGATTCCAGCAGGCTCTCACTGCTGGCCATCATCAGAGCTGGATTCGTGCCATCCGCACAGGTTCGCCTTCAGTGGACGGCATCGAGAGTGCCTTCCGCTCAGACATGATCAGCCAGCTTGCAGAACTTTGCCTGCGCACAGGTGCGCCCGTGCGCTGGGATCCGGTAAATGAGACAATCACCGGAAACGAAATGGCTCGCATGATGATGCGCCGCCCCATGCGGGCGCCGTGGGGAGTGAGTTAGACCCGGAAACTCCTTGCCTGTACCACCGCCGATGACCAGACATCATACAACACAGCTACGAGATATACTTCTAAAGGAACGCTTCATATGTCAGACAACAACTTCACCCGCAGAAAGCTCTTCTTCGGCGCCGCTCTTTCGGCCGCCGTTCCCGTTGGCGGCTTCGGCAGCGCAGTCTCGCTGAAACGCATGGGCTACAAGTCGCCCAACGAGAAACTCAACATCGCCGCCATCGGCGCCGGTGGCAAAGGCTATACAGACATCGTTGGCTGCAAGGCAGAAAACATCGTCGGCTTCGCAGACCCCGATGATAAGACAGCCGAGCGCACGTTCAAGCAATTCCCCGACGTGCCGCGCTTCAAAGATTTCCGCAAACTGCTCGACAAAATGGGCAACGAGATTGACGCCGTCACCGTCTCCACGCCCGACCACATGCACGCCACTGCCGCCATGTGGGCCATGGCTCGCGGCAAACACGTCTATTGCCAGAAGCCACTTACGCACACTGTTTGGGAAGCGCAGCAGATGACCGCGGCCGCCCGCACTCACGGCGTCGCTACGCAGATGGGCAACCAGGGTTACTCCAACGAAGGCGCTCGCCAGTGCGCTGAGATCATCTGGAATGGCGACATCGGCGATGTGACCGAAGTCCACGCCTGGACAAATCGCCCCGGCACCTACTGGCCGCAGGGGCCGCAGGTAAAGCCCGAAACTGCGGCAGTACCATCGACGCTCGATTGGCAAGTCTGGCTTGGACCATCGGAGGATCGCCCGTATAGTCCGGCCTATCTGCCCCGCAAATGGCGCGGCTTCCCCGATTTCGGCTGCGGAGCGGTCGGCGACATGGCCTGCCACATCATGGGCACGCCGAACATGGCACTTCGTCTGACTGCGCCAACATCAGTTGAATGCATCAAGCAGGAAGGCAAGAACGAATACACGTACCCGATGAAGAACGTCATCCGCTTTGACTTCCCTGCCCGCGGCGCCATGCCTCCGGTAAAGGTCTTCTGGCACGATGGACTCAAAGAAGCGCCGAAGTTCGACGGCATCCCGGACGGCCAGTTGATTGGCGACTCCGATGTCAACGGCAGCCTCTTCATCGGCACCAAGGGCATGGTCACCACTGGCTGTTACGGCGAAAAAACGCGACTGATGCCCGATGAAAAGATGAAGGATTACAAGATGCCGTCCAAGCTGCTCACGCGCTCGCCCGGCCACTATCAGGATTGGATCCGCGCCTGCAAGGGCGGTGAACACTCCTGCTCAAACTTCGATGTGGCAGGGCCGTTCGTCTCGTGGATGCTGCTTGGGCTGATCGCCATGAAGTACGAAGGCAAGCTCGACTGGGACGCGGCGCAAAATAAGTTCACCAACAATAAGGAAGCGAACCAGCACCTGACGCCAAAGTTCCGCAAAGGCTGGAAGTTCGTCGGTTAGGCACCGCGCGAAAATGGCTTTGCAGCCATCGACGTGGCGCAGAGTCTCACTCCAATGTCGTTTACATTGCCGTTTTTTTGTGGCGCGCACACTCGTGTGTGCCGTCTCGACATTCGTGTCGAGACGTTCGGCGTTGGGCCGTCCTGCCCATGCCAAGGTTCCTGTGTTTCGAAGGGTTTACGAACGCGCCGAGACGAATCTCGGCGCGGCAGGCAGGAGTGCCCGCGCCACGTGGTCCCGCGTAGTCAACCGGTGAACATCGCGTTCGCCGGCCATGAGGGTATTGCGAAAAATCGCCAGGCAATTAACTCAGCAGAACGGCCTGTCCATGTAGGGCATGCGAAATGGTCCGTTCCTGCTTATGGATATTTTTCGTGTTATACATGCGGCGATCCGCTTCGTCGAGCAGTTCGTCCACAGTTACACCATCTTCTGGACAGGATGCAATTCCCACGCTGACAGAGATCAGATCTTCGCCACATGTCATTCGGCAGACCTGCGAGGCCAGGCTGGACAAGGCGATCACCTCTTCCCGAACCGTTTCTGGCTTTATGCCAGGCACGACCAACACAAATTCATCGCCGCCAAAGCGGGCGGTGATGTCGTGCTCCCCTCGGAACTCAGCAATGCCTTTGGCGAACTCCTGCAAAACACGATTGCCAACTTGATGGCCATAACGGTCGTTTACGAGTTTGAAGTTGTCCAGATCGCAGACCATCACGGTAAGCGGCGTTTTCTGTCGGCGGGAGCGTGCAATCTCGGCCTTCAGGGCCTCAACCAAGGCACGGCTGTTGTTCAGTCCAGTGAGGTAATCGGTGGTGGCGGAGGCTTCCAGCGCGCGGTACTTAAGTGCGTTCTCCAAGGAAAGCCCTATCTTTCCGCTAAGTCCCGACAGAATTCGCAGGTGGTCGTTGGAGAAGGAGTCGGCTTTAGCCCGATAGAGCGAGAGAACGCCGACAATGCCATCCTGCCCTTCCAGGGGGATCGACAATGCGGATTGCAAGACGCTGAACTTGCGCGGATCATTGAGATACCCAGGCTCAACCGATGGGTTTCCATTGAGGATCGGCTTGTTATGCTCGGCCACCCAGCCGGAAAGCCCCTCTCCCATGGGAATCTGTAAGGAGGAGAATAACAGGCGGTCTCGCCCATCGACAAACACCGGCTGCAAGGCTTCGTCCTTGCGTTCATAGAGGGCAATGGAATCGCACGGGATGAGTTGCGTCAGGCGTGAATTCAACACCGACAGCATACCTGCCATGTCGATGGAATTGCCCAAATCAGACACGAAGTCCATCGTCTGCTGTGCCTCGCGCCCTGCTTCGGCAATTCGCGAACGGAAGTCAGATGGCGTTGGCTCCACAGCAGCCAGTTCGAAACCTGCGGCCGGAGCTTCGCCGCGTTCGATCTTTGCGTCAACAGAAAGCTTTGCCACCGAAGGCCTCAACGCCTGGGCCTCCATTTCCAACTGGCGGTAGCTCTTGTGCAGGATCTCAACCACTCGCGGGTCATAACTGATGCCCGCTTCACCCAAAACGACAGCCATCGCATCATCCAAAGGAAGCGCGCGGCGATATTGGCGATCGGAAGCAAGGGCATCCAGGCAATCCACCGCCGAAAGGATGCGCGCACCGATGGGGATCTCTTCTCCGGCGATTCCCATTGGATAGCCGGTGCCATTCCACTTTTCATGGTGCGCCTTCACAATCGGCGCAACCGGGTAGGGGAAGTTCACCTGTTCCAGGATTTCAGCCCCAACCAGCGGGTGGATTTTCATTTTTTCAAACTCTTGCGGAGTGAGCTTGCCAGGCTTGGTGATAATGTGTTCCGGAACAGCCAGCTTGCCAATGTCGTGCAGCAAGGACGCGGCGCGTAGGGCATTCAACTCGGATTCAGAAAGCCCCATTTCCTTACCGATGGACAGGGCATAGTGCTGCACCCGGCACAGGTGCTGATGCGTAGTCTGGTCCTTGGCTTCAATGGCTAGTGCCAGAGTCTCAATGGTCCGCAGGTGAAGAGCATTCATCTCCTCAACATGGTTTCGTTCCTGTTCCGCGCGGGCTTTGTCATCTTCCAACCGTTCTACGTAGAGGCGGTAGGAGCGGTGCAAAACCCAGGCGATCGGCATGGCAAACAAGGTAAACTCCCAGCCCAGGTTTTGGTTCACCCAGTTCACCACGCAAACAATGGTGGCGTTCAGCAGGTAATAGGGGAACGCCCACATATACGTTTCTTTCCAAACGGTAGTGGCGCCTTTATGCTCGGTAAGGGCGATGGCACAAGCAACGGCAAAGGTGTTGAGGAAATAATAGGCGGTCGTTGCCAGCATTAGGCGGACTGGCAAACTACCGCCAAGCAACGTGCTGATTGGGGAATGAAAAGCCTTGTCGGCCAGGAATACTGAAATAACCACAACAGCCAAGTTGAAGGCCACCTGGTATAGAGCAGGGGTGCGCTTAGCCTTATAAAAAACTTGCGTCATTGCGGAGCCGAGGCCAAGGACGATGGCTTGAGGCAGCCCCAGATCCATAATGCCGGTGAGTATAAAAAGGAAACTGACGGAGAGGGTCGCGGTCACTCCGGGAAGTGAGACTTTCAAACCCGCTGACATCAATGTCAACGCAAGATAGCAGAGAAAACGGGGCAAGCTTCCGTCGATTGGGCGTTCG
Source organism: uncultured Acidobacteriia bacterium (assembly GCA_903881085.1). Taxonomy (GTDB): domain Bacteria; phylum Acidobacteriota; class Terriglobia; order Bryobacterales; family Bryobacteraceae; genus CAIRSA01. The sequence goes on along the minus strand of CAIRSA010000513.1, from coordinate 47,240 downwards.
AACGTGGCAAAAACAGCCATCAGCCCGGTCAAAATGACCAGGCTGATGAACCCCTGTGCTATCCTTGATAGCTTCTTCAACAAGCGTCTCCTATTCGATTCCTCTACCACTCGCCATTAATCGCAATGGTTTCAGAACTGGTTCACCCGGTTCCCCAAATCTCCGATGTCCCACATATCGCAGAAAATGCAGCAGTGTGCCCTGTTCGCCAGATGGCAGAACCGGCTCTGGGAAAGACGTTGGTGCCCCAGATTGTGAACGTTCCCACGATAGCGCCTGTACCCCGAATGGCTGACAGATTAGTGACAATGGTTGCTTTTCCGGTCTCCGGATCCGCTGTAACGGCTGCTGATAATGCGGCTCCTGTACCAGTATCGGCATTTGCCAGCGCCGCGCCAACGTCCAAATAGCCTGCTCCGATAGTGAAAATGTCGTACTAGCTGGGATAAGAGACCTTAGTAGCCGGGTCAAATGCGGGACTGGTGACGGGGAAATGCTTGACCGCTGTCCTCATCATGCGCGCGTTGACGATGTCTGGCGTCAGCTTTGTGCTCTGGCCGATCATCAGAGCCGCGGCGCCGCTCCCACCGGGGCGGCCATGCTGGTTCCGCTCATCTGGAAGTACAGCGAGGAGTTCACCAGGTTAAATGGCGACTGTCTGGACGTGGAGTAGGAAGAATTTAGAACCTGATTCTGCGGGTTGGTCAATGACATGTAGCTGACGATCGTCATGTCCGAGATCACTCGATTCCCGGGCGCTGCGATGTCGGGCTTTACCACATGGCCGAAGAGAGTTGGGCCTTTCGCGCTATAGCTGGCAATCAGATCATCGCGTTTGCTCTGCCCCACTTCGGATTTCATTATTCCAGGGTAGAGAGGAAGCTAGTGCCGTTTTCGATTTTGGTGCCGAAGTTCTCGGCTGCGGTTTGGCCTATGTCGGAAAGCGACGCGCGGGTACCGAGGTTAGTGGGTTTCACGCCGGGTCCGTAGACCAGCAGCGGGACGTATTCCCGGCTGTGGTCGGTGCCGGGGGTTGTCGGGTCGCAACCGTGGTCTGCTGTTAGGATGACGAGGTCGCCTTCCTGCAGAGCGGCTTCCAGGCTGGGGAGCCAGGCGTCGGCTTCTTCGAGCGCGGCGGCGTAGCCTTCCACGTTGTTGCGATGGCCGTACAGCATGTCGAAATCGACGAGGTTCACGTAGATGAGGCCGGCGCGGGTTTCCTCCATGGCTTCAAGCGTTCGCTGCATGCCTTCGGCGTTAGTTTTCGTTTTCACATGCGGGCCTATGCCGCGGCCTAGGAACACGTCGAAGATCTTGCCTACGCTATGGACTTCAATTCCCTTCCCTGCCAGTTGGTCGAGCAACATGCCTTGCTGTGGCGGGACAGCGTAGTCCTTACGATTGGAGGTTCGTTTGAAGGCGCCTGGTTCGCCTTCGAAAGGGCGTGCGATGACGCGGCCGACTTCGAATTCGCCGCGCAGCATGTCGCGGGCGATTTCGCAGTTTTTGTACTGCTCCCAAAGTGGGATCACTTCTTCATGCGCGGCGATCTGGAAGACGCTGTCGGCCGAGGTGTATACGATAGGCGAGCCGGTACGATAGTGTTCTTCGCCCAGTTCCTTGATGATTTCCGTGCCGGACGCGGCGTAGTTGCCGAGCGTGCGGCGGCCAATGGCATCTTCGAACTGTTGCATGAGCTCGCGCGGAAAGCCATGGGGGAAGAGCGGGAGAGGCCTTTCCAGGTGGATGCCGACCATTTCCCAGTGGCCGGTGGTGGTGTCCTTACCTGGGGAGGCGAGCGTGCATTTGCCGTAGGCGGCTTGCGGAGATTCGGCGACGGGGATGTTAGTAAGTGGTTTGATGTTGCCCAGGCCCAGCTTGGTGAAGTTAGGGAGAGTTAGTTTGCGCAGGCGGGCGATGTTGCCCAGGGTGTCGGCTCCTACGTCGCCATAGGCTGCCGCGTCGGGCATTTCTCCGATGCCGACGGAGTCGAGGACAATCCAGATAATGCGTTTATAGGGCATGGTTGGTTACTCGGCGGCGATTTCTTTAATGCGCTCGGACAACATGTCGACAAAGCGTTCAGGCACGAAGCCGTTCATGCGACTGGCGACTTCACCACGCTTATTGAAGATCACGGTGCAGGGGATGGAATTCACTTTTAACAGCATCGACAGGCCGTCCTCAAAATACACATTCTTGCTCCATTTCATTTTCTCAAGAAATGGCTCCACAAGGGATTTGTCCTCATCCGTGGAGATGGCAATGAACACGACATCGTTGCGGCCCGCAAAGCGCTTGCGAGCTTCGTCATAGAGCGGGTGCTGCACGCGGCAGGGGCCGCACCATGTGGCCCAAAAATCAAGGATGACCACCTTACCGCGCAGCGAGGCCAGTCTAAGTGGGTCCCCTTTGACTGCGCCGAGCGTGTATTCCATGGCGTCAGTAGCAAGGGCGTTCGGATCGAAGGTACGGATTTCGGCGCGCTTGGCTTCCATCAGTTTGTTGGTTCGATCGAAGGATTCCAGGATCAGATCCCCAAGCCCGGTTTCGTTGGGTTTGTACTTGGCGTAGAGGCGGCCGAGGTCGGCTCGGTCAAGGAAGCGGTCGGCGTCGGTGTTGCGTGTGTCGGCCACGGTGAAGGCGTCGGCGTAGGCGCGGACGGCCTCTTCATTCTTGTCGGCGGCGGCGAACCACTTGCCGGTTTCGCGGGCGGCTTCGGCTGTGGGGTATGTTTCGTAGGCCTTGCGGGCGAGGGCGATGGCTTCCACGAGTTTGCCAAGCAGGCCGTTGGCTCGCGCCTGATAGACCAGCGCTTTATTGAGAGCCTGCTGAATTTCCAGTCGCATCTGCCAGCGAACTTTGCCACTGGGCGGGCGCTCCAGTTCGTGTACTGCCTTTTCGAATTGCTGAGCGTATTTGAGGGCCTTGGCGGCGGTGGTCTTGTCGTTCGAGGCGAGCAGGTACCGCGTGACCTTCTCCTGGATATCGATTTCATCGGGGTTGCGCGCAAGCACGAGTTCGCCGTACTTGATGACGCGCGGGCCGTCCTTGAGTTCGATGGCTGCCTTCACGACGGCACGTTCGAGCTCTTCGCGGCTGGTGGCTTTGGGATACTTCTTGAGATGTGCTTCCAGTGCGTGGACGAATTCGATGTTGCTGTTGCCGGCTTCGGCAATCACGTCGCGTAGGTGCTTCTGCTCTTCGTCAGACGGCGTTTGTTGAGCGAAGCAAGCGGTGGCCAGGGCGAGGGCAAGTAGAGTTCGAAGGATCATTGTGGCTTTGATTTGGCGATGCCGCGGATGTAGTCGGCCATACCCGCGGCGCGTTCGCGAGCGAGGTTTAAATATACTTCGCTCTTGGCCACGCGGTCGAGCATTTTGAGGAACTGCTCTGGGGCAACGAGGCGCTTGTGGTCCCAGGCGGCTTCGATTTGGAGAAGAGCCTTGAGCACGCCCAAGTGATCGAAGCGAACACATTTTTCGAGGTTGATGAGATAGGCCTGAGTCTCAGCCATTTTCTCAAACCAGTCATGCAGTTGCTGCGCTTCCAGTTCGGTGGAATAGTTGAATTTGAGTTCGTTGCGCTTGGCGCCGTCTTCAAAGCGGAAGGTCTTTTCACCCATGAAGGCCACCTTAAGGCCTGATTCCAGGGGGCGCGAAAAGTTTCCCAGCTTTTCAGCCAGGTCGAAGATGGTTTTGGTGTCGGCTGCGCTTAGCTTGAAGCGCATGACGTTGTCGTCAGTCTTCGAATCGTTGAATTCGGCGTCGCCGCTAGAGTCCACCTTAATCTGGACGTATTCGGGAGAGCTACCTGGAAAGGACTTAGAGTAGAAGATGCTGGCGCCAGGAAGAAGGCTGGCGAAAGTCAACAGCAGCAGAACGATTTTCATTTGGCTCCTACTCTTACCCGGGTGGATTCGTGCGTAGCATGGCAGATGGCCACGGCTACGGCGTCCGATGCGTCTTCGGAAGCTATGATTTCATCCAACCCCAGCAGTGATTGCACCATCAATTGTACCTGTTTCTTTTCGGCTCGGCCGTAGCCCACAACATTGGTTTTGACTTCAAGTGGAGAATACTCTCCTAATGGGATGCCGGCTTCAGCGACGAGAAACATGGCGACGCCGCGCACATGCGAGAGTTTGAGCGTAGTTTTGACGTTGGTGGCGTAGAAGACTTCTTCAATGGCCGCGGATTCCGGCTGGTGTTTGAGAAACACCTGGCGGAGGCCACTTCCTATGATGAGTAAGCGGTGCGACATTGCGTCCTTGGGATTGGTGCGGATGACTCCGGCTTCGACCAAGCGATGCGTACGGCCATCACTTTGTATGACGCCGAAGCCGGTCTTTTCGGTTCCGCAATCAATCCCCAAGATGCGCATGTTTGCGCTAGCCGAGCGCTTCCATGTCGGCTTCGTCGATTTCGAAGTTGGAGTAGACGCTCTGCACGTCATCGTGTTCTTCGAGAGCATCGTTCAAACGCATCATAGCCGCGGCGTGCTTGCCTTCGATCTTCAGCAGGTTCTTGGGAACCATGGCGACTTCGGCGGATTCGTTGGGGATTCCAGCCGCGGTAATCGCATTCAGGACGGCTTCATGCGCTTCCACAGGGCTGATGACTTCCCAGTGCGTGTCAGCATCTTTCAGGTCGTCGGCGCCGGCATCGAGAGCGATGCCCATCAGCGTGTCTTCCGATACCTTTTCCTTGTCGATCACGATCTGGCTTTTGCGATCGAACATCCAAGCGACGCTACCCTGTTCGCCGAGGTTGCCGCCCTGTTTGCCGAACATGTGGCGAATTTCGGAGACGGTGCGGTTCTTGTTGTCGGTTGCCACGTTGACCAGCACGGCGGCGCCGCCGGGGCCATAGCCTTCGTACATGATTTCGTCGATCTGGCCGCCTTCGAGTTCACCGGTACCGCGCATGATGGCGCGCTTGATGTTGTCGGCCGGCATACTGACGGCTTTCGCTGCCAGTACGGCGGTGCGCAGGCGCGGGTTGCCATCGGGGTCGCCTCCGCCTCCGCGCGCGGCGATCATGATTTCTTTAATAAGGCGCGTGAAGATCTTTCCGCGTTTCGCGTCTGTGGCGGCTTTCTTGTGCTTGATCGTCGCCCATTTTGAATGTCCTGACATTGTGAGACCTCGTTACAGGTGGGAAGAAAATTAAATCTGACCTAATCTTCAAGGATACCAAATGGCTTGCGACAATGAAAGCGGTGCGAAACTTCGATGCAATCATTTTAGGGGCCGGCGCGGCGGGTCTTTTCTGCGCCGGAGCGGCCGCGCGGCGCGGGCGGAGGGTTGCCGTGCTGGAGTATGGGCCGGAGGTGGGGCGAAAGATTCTGATTTCGGGCGGCGGCCGGTGCAACTTTACCAACGTGGACACGCGGGCGGAGAACTTTTTATCGGCGAATCCGCACTTTGCGAAGTCGGCCTTGGCACGGTTTACGCCGGCGGATTTTGTAGAGTTGGTGCGCAAGCATAAGATTCCGTTTCACGAGAAGACGCTGGGGCAGCTGTTTTGCGACCGGTCGGCGAAGGATATCTTGAGGATGCTGTTGGCCGAAGCGGACGGGGCAGAGATCGTGACAGGGTGCGAGATTTCGGAGGTGCGGCGCGGGGACGGGTTCGTAGTCGAGTCCTCGCGTGGGGCGTTTTCAGCTCCTTCTCTGGTGGTGGCCACAGGGGGCTTGTCGATTCCGAAGATCGGGGCTACTTCTTTCGGCTATGAGTTGGCCAAGCAGTTCGGGCTGCGCATCGAGCCAACCCGGCCTGGACTAGTGCCATTGCTGGTTGAGGATTGCACGGCGTTGGCGGGCGTGGCGACAGAGACGGTGGCGTCGATTGGCAAGCGGGCGTTTCGCGAAAAGATGCTGTTTACACATCGCGGAGTGAGTGGGCCCGCCATGCTGCAGATCTCGTCGTACTGGACGCGGGGGATGGAGATCGAAGCGGACCTGCTGCCTGGCGTGGAGTTAGTGGAAGGGACGAAGGCGGAGTTGGCGCGGTATGCGCTGCCAAAGCGGTTGGCGGACCGTTGGGTGGGCCAGTTGGAGGAGGTGCACCGGTGGCGGTTTGTGCCGACTGGGACCGAGGGGTATGCCAAGGCCGAGGTGACGTGTGGGGGCGTGGATACGGCCGGGTTGAGTTCGAAGACGATGGAATCGCGCGCGGTCCCGGGGTTATTTTTTGTGGGCGAGGTGGTGGATGTTACTGGATGGCTGGGCGGGTTTAATTTCCAGTGGGCGTGGGCTTCGGCGTGGGCGGCGGGAGAGGCGATTTAGATGTCTTTCTTTTTCGAAGCCGCGATTCGATCAAGAATTACCTTCCTGGTGAGAAGTTTCGCTTCCCCTCGTTCAACTGCCCGAGCAAACGCTTTGCCATGAGCGGCACGATTTTCGAACCACCATTTGGCCTCTTCGGCTTCCGTGGCAAACGTGGGAACGGTCGGTTTGGTGACTGCCCTCAGAATCATGTCGAAAGGATCACGCATACACACACAGGTGTAACATACATAGAGGAAAGCGCCGTCTTCTTGTAATCGTTCATAGATGAATCAATGAATCCTTATTTTGCCATATTTACCGTGCTTCTGACCGCGCTCGCTGCCCACGCGGCTGCGCCATTCTCTCAAACCGTCGCGCCGGTGCTGCGCGAGAAGTGCTCGGCGTGCCACAACGGAAAGTTGATGTCGGGCGGATTGAATATTTCGCCGTTTACCGAGCTGGAATCAACCAAGACCAATCGCGAGGCGTGGGAGCGGATTCTGACCAGGATTCGCAACGGCGATATGCCGCCCAAGGCTGCTCCGAAGCCTACTCCAGAACAAGTGACGGCGCTGATTGCGACTGTTGAGGCGGAGTTCGATAGAGCGGACAAGGCGGCCAAGGCCGATCCGGGCAGAGTGACGGCAAGGCGGCTGAATCGCGCCGAATACGAAAACTCCGTGCGCGATCTGTTGGGCGTACACTTCCGCGCCAGCGAAGCCTTTCCGCCCGATGATTCGGGCTACGGTTTCGACAACATCGGCGATGTGTTGACCGTGTCGCCGGTGTTGATGCAGCAGTATCTATATGCCGCGGAGCGCATCGCCTCGCGGGCCATTGGAGGCGACCCTCTGCCCAAAGCCGGGCTGTTCAATTTGAAGAACCGCATCAAGCGCACCGCGGTGTACACCATCGACGCGAACGAAATCATTGAACATTCGGCGGAGTATGTGGTGCGCGTGTTGATCACCGGGCATCGCGGACCGGAAGGCAAGCCGGTGAAGCTAGAAATTACGGTGGACGGCAAACTCCTCAGGACGGCGATGATCGAATCGGCGCTTACACAAGTTACCAAGCAGGCGGGAGCAACGCAGCGCACCATCGAAGAGGTCCGCGTATATCTGCCGCAGGGTTTGCATGCTGTGCGGGCGGCGTTCGTCAGCGGAGACCTGGACGTGGCAGCGGGCATGAACGCGGGCAAGAACATTTATCCGGAGTCCATCGAACTGGCCGGCCCGTTTATGGCGAAGGCGGAGACGACGCCGCGCAATCCTTTACTGCCATGCGATCCGGCGGCGGGGGCAGCGTGCATGGAAAAGATTCTCGCTCAGATTGCGCGCCGGGCTTACCGGCGGCCGGTTTCGCGGCCTGAACTCGCCCAGTTGTTGGCGGTTGCGGAGCGTGCACGCAAGGCCGGATATCCACCGCTGCAATGCGTGCAGTTCGCACTGCAGGCGGTGCTGGTGTCGCCGCATTTTCTGTTCCGCGTGGAGCGCGATCCGCGCGAAGGCGGGAACGGGTTGCTTTCCGATTGGGAGCTGGCAACGCGGCTGAGTTACTTCTTTTGGAGTTCGATTCCAGACGAGGAATTACTTGCGCTGGCTGGGGCAGGCAGACTGCATCGGCCAGACGTTCTGGACGCACAGGCGCGTCGCATGATGCGCGATGCGAAGTCCGCGGCGCTGGCAGAGAACTTCGCCGGGCAGTGGCTGGAAACACGATCGCTCGATGCAGTAAAGCCAGATCCAGTGAAGTTCCCGGCTTGGGGCTTCGATTTGAAAGAAGCGATGAAGACCGAGACGCGCATGTTCTTTGAAGCCGTGATGCGAGAGAACTTGCCGGTATCAGCCTTCATCGATAGCCGCTTCACGTTTTTGAATGAAACACTGGCCAAGCATTACGGGGTGAAGGGTGTGACGGGGCCTGATTTCCGGCGCGTTGCGCTTGAGACGGATCAGCGCGGCGGCGTGCTGACGCAGGCCAGCGTGCTCACGGTCTCGAGCTATCCATCGCGCACCTCGCCAGTGTTGCGCGGAAAATACATTTTGGAAAACGTACTCGGCGCGCCACCGCCTCCGCCGCCAGCGGATGTTCCAGCGCTCGATGAAGCGGCGGTCGGAAAGAAGGGCACGCTGCGGCAGCAGTTCGAACAACACCGCTCCAACGCCGCCTGCGCAGCGTGCCATGCCAAGATGGACGTGCTAGGCTTCGGCTTGGAAAACTATGACGCCATCGGGCGCTGGCGCACCCAGGACGGCGCGTTCCCGGTGGATGCAAGCGGTACGTTTCCAAATGGCAGAAAGTTCGCGACGCCGGCGGAGATGAAACAGGTGCTATCGGCGGAGTTACCGGAGTTCACAAACTGCCTGATAGAGAAGTTACTAACCTATGCGTTGGGGCGCGGTCTGGAAGCCTATGACCGGCGCACGGTGCGCGAAATCAATCGTGCGGCCGCGGCGGGCGATTACAAGTTTGAGAGCATCGTGATGGCGATCGTGCACTCAGTTCCATTTCAACAGCGTCGGCGCGATATGATACCCAAAGTGACCAAGGAGCTGGCAAGCAAATGATCATCACTGGAAAGGCGCTTCCGCGCCGTACGTTTCTACGCGGCATGGGCGCGGCCATCGGGCTTCCCGCGTTGACCGCAATGACTCCGGCACTGGCTGCAACAAAGCCTTCGCCGGTGCGCGCGGCGTGGTTCTATGTCCCTAATGGAATCGATATGCGCGGCTGGACTCCGCCAGCGCCTGGCGCACTCGGTGAGTTGCCGCGAATTCTTGCCCCGCTGGAGCCAGTCAAGAACGATGTGTTGATTCTCTCGAATCTGACTGCGAACTGGGGACGTCCGCTGCTGGTTGGCGCGGGGGATCACGGCCGGGCCGCAGCGGCCTACATGACCGGCGTTGAAGTGTACCGCACTGCAGGTGCGGACCTGAAGCTGGCGGTATCGGCCGATCAGATTGGGGCCAATGCCATTGGGCATCTGACGAAATTGCCCTCGCTGGAAATTGGCCTGGAAGAAGCGCGCCAGGCGGGCAATTGCGATGCCGGTTATTCCTGCGCTTACGCCTACAACCTGGCTTGGAAGACAGAGCGCCAGCCGCTGCCGCCGGTGTCGGATCCGCGGGCTTTGTTCGAGCGGCTGTTTGGAACTGACATTGTCGAACCACCCGCGGCGCACGCCAAACGCCTGGCTATGCGTCGCAGTATTCTCGATCTGGTGAGCGACGATACACGCAAGCTCGAAGCCACCTTGGGCGCAACGGACAAGCGCAAGATCGACGAGTATCTGACCTCGGTGCGCGAGATCGAACGGCAAGTGGAGCGCTCGGAAAAAGAGGGCGTGGTGATCGATCCCGGCATGGAAAAACCGTTCGGCATTCCGCCAGAGTTCAACGACTACTTCAAGCTGATGACCGATATGATGATCGCAGCGTTTCGTGCCGATTTGACGCGGATTTCAACGATCATGATCGGCCGCGAAGGCTCTACGCGCAGCTACCGCGAGATCGGCATCGCGGACGGGCACCATCCGCTGACCCATCATATGGGCAATGTAGAGATGCTGGAAAAAGTGGCCACCATCAACGCGTTTCACACGCGGTTGTTCGCGGAGTTCCTGGCGAAGATGAAGGCCACGCAGGACGGCGAATCGAACCTGCTCGATCAATCGATGATCGTCTACGGCAGCGGCATCTCCGATGGCAACGTGCACACGCACGATCAGCTGCCGACCATTCTTGCAGGGCGCGGAGGGAAGTTCCTTACGCCAGGGCGGCACATCGTCTATCAGCGCGAAACGCCGGTAGCGAATCTGTTCGCAACGATGCTGGAGCGCATGGACGTGCGGCCTGAACACGTAGGCGATTCGACGGGCCGGCTGGCCGGATTGTCGTTAAGCTAAATCGATGCAGTCTTCCGGACAACAGAAACCGCCACTGGGAATCGTGTATCTGACGGCGATGAGCCGGCCCGATGCGGCGCTTGCCTTGGCCGCATTGTACGTGTGCGAGGGCAAACGCGAAGCACGCGTGAGTGCAGTCGCGGTGATCGGCTCGGGACTAGGCGCAGCGATGTTCTGCGATGCCGTGGGCGTCTTCTATGCAGGCGGCCAAGCGTCGAATTCCAATCGCGTGCTGCCGGTGGGGCTTGCGGCGAGTGGAGTATTGCCGACTGATCCAACTATGGTGAAGATGGCTTCCACGCTGCGCAAGAAGGTGGAAAACATCAGCGACACTTCCGAAGTCTTGGCGCTGATTCGCAATGCGCTCACCGCGCAGGCCGATGGAAACGTCGTGATCGTCTTGAGCACAGCGCCCGATGTGCTGCTTCGCGAATTGACGTTGCCGGGGCTGAAGCAGTTGATCACCGCAAAGGTGAAATCGCTGTTGATCGTGGAGTCGCCATCGCTGCCCGATTCCGAGGCGCTTCGCCAGTTGCGTGCGGACTGGCCCACGCCGATTGCGACCATGGACCGTAGCGTGGGCGAGGCAATTCCCTACCCTGCGGCAAGTATCGAAAAGGATTTTGCATGGTCGACGGAACATGCTCATCCAGTGGTTGAAGCATACCGGGCTTACAAGCCGATGCCTTACGATGCGCCGTCTTACGATCTTGCGGGCATGCTTTACGCGATCCATCCAGAACTGCCAATGTGGAGCAAGCAAGCCAAGGTCACAGTGGACCCTGCACAAAAGGAAACCTTGCTAAAATCCTTCGTGGAAACGTGCAGTGCGAAGCCTGCTTTGAGAAGGCCGTTCAGGCCGCAGTAGCTGCCGGCTATAAGCAAAGCCGCCACGCCGTGGCGAGATTTCCCCCTATCTTATTGATTCTGCGTTCTACAACCGCCACGCCGTGGCGGTTTTGCCTGGACCTATTTCTTCAAGAAGTCGCGCAGCACGTCGATAAACAGCCCGGGCTCTTCCACAAAAGGATTGTGGCCGCTCTCTTCGAAAATCTTGAATTCCGCATGCGGAAGGTAGCGCTTGAACTCCAGCGCCCAGCGCGGAATGGAGACGCGGTCATAGCGGCCGGCCATCACCAGCACGGGCATTTTCAGCTTCTGCAACTCGACGCGGAAATCCAGCGCCGCGATATCGCCGCCAATCAGAAAGTCCGCGTCGTCGCCGGCGATGGTGTAGTAGACATCGTTGTTCGCCAGGTCATCCCAGAGGAGCTTGGCTTTCGAAGCATCGTAGAAATACAGTAGCCCCACAGGAATCTGATACGCATCCTGATGCGCTTTGGCGCTGGAGTGCAACCCCTGGCGGCGCACCGCCATCACCTTCGCCCACAGTTCCGGATAATTGTTGCGCAGCTCGCGATTGCAGCTATCGTTGTTGGCCTGCCACATTTCACCGCTATAAAACGTGTCCGCCAGAATCAGACGCTTCACGCGCCGCGGATACTGAATCGCGTACGCCTCGGCGACCATGCCACCGTAGGAGTGGCCCAGAAGGTTGATCGACGCGTAACCGCGGGCTTTGCGGAACTCTTCCAGATCGCTGACGTCGCGGGCAAAGGTGTATTCGGAGTTCTTCGCCGAGCGGGCCGATTTGCCGCGGCCGAAGGCATCGAAGTAGACCACATTGGCGACACCGGCAAGCTCTGAGAAATACGGATGGAAGTAGTTATGCGAACTGCCCGGGCCGCCAGAGATCAATACGAGCGGCTCGCCCTTGCCTTCGCTTTCATACCACATCTTCGCGTTGTTGACGGTGACGAAACCGCCCGGGGCGTGCTTGATCTCCGATAGCGGGACCTGCGCTAGCGCCGCGGCCACAAATACTACGTAGCAGGTGAATCTCATGAATTCAGCGTGTATACCGAAACTCCCGCCAGGGACTTTTCGGACTGACGCCGCCCGAAGCAAGTACCGCCCACACACGCCATCTGCCGGGCTGCGCGCCTACGTGATCGATCGTATGCATCGTTTCCTGGGTGAGCTTGGTGATCTGCTTTCCATGTACTTCAGACCACCACTGATCGCCATCTTTGTAGTCCCATTCAACCATATAACCTGCCGCGCCTGCCACCGGCATCCAGGCCAATTGCGTAGTGCGCGGGAAGTGGCTGAAGACCGAACCATCGGGAGGCGAAACCGGTTCCGGAGCGCCGCCTGCCGCAACAGGGATCGCAGCCGGCTTGGCGCCGGCGCGTCCGAGATCGACCGCCGCACGCAACTCATTCTCCGATCTCACACCCACCTGGTAATCGGCGATGCGGCCCTCCTTGTCGATAATGACAAGTGTCGGGTAGGCGGAAACATTGTACTTTCCAGGCATCTCGCTGCTCTGCGCCAATAGAACCGGGAGGGTGAATTTCTCCTTTTCGATGTAGCCAGAAACAGTTTCGAAAGCTTCACCTACATTCACCGCCAATATCACGGCATCCTTGCCCTTCCAGTCGCGGTGCAACTTTTCAAACGATGGCAACTCCTTCCGGCACGGTGGGCACCAGGTGGCCCAGAAATCGAGCACTACCACCTTGCCTTTATATTGCTCAAGCGTATGTTCGCGGCCTGCCAGGTCCTTCAGCCGGAAGCCGGCTGCGAGCTTTCCGGCAATAGCCCCGGAAGGCATCACACGGCGGCGGAAATCCGGTGCACCGCCTGCGCGGATTGTATCGGACCAGTAGTCAACGAGCTCTGTATTGCGCGTCCAGAGTTTACGCGACAAGGTGAGATATTCGAGAACAGTTTCGGTCTCGCCCGCTTCCAGCAGATCCTGCGCAAGCGTAAATCTGGGCCCGATTGCCGCCAGCATCGGGGAGGGGGTGACCCGGCCAGCCTCAAGCAAACGGCTCTTAGCCTCGTCGAGTTTTTCACGCTTGATGGCTACGCGGCCAAGTACGATGTAGGCGTTGTGCGCTTCGCCAGCGTCATACTTGATCTTTAGAATCTCTTCCGCGTCCAACGCAGCAGCGTCATACTGCCTGTTGTCGTAATGCGCTTCGGCCATGACGTTCAGGATTCTGGCCCGCTGCTGAGGCAACGTCAAGAAACCTGCCGCTTTTTCGAGCAACCGGGCGCGGTCTTTTGCCAGCGGAATTAACTGGGCGGCGCTGTAGTACAGACTGGAGATGGCATACTGTAACATTGGGTCCTCCGGCTTCTTGGAATGCGCCCGCACCATCAATCCTTCGGCAAAATGAAAGAGCTCATCGCCGCCCTCCGCATCCTGTTTCTGAAGCTCATAATATTGCGCCCCAAGCGAATCCAGTGCGCCGGTTAATACAGAGACGTCATCTTCGGACTCAAGAGATTTGCGGGCTTGCATGGAGGTATTCGTTTGCAACGCGTTCTTGGGTATGCCGCTAGGATGGCCGTACTGATCGAACGAGGTTGCACCAGTGACGTCCCAGGCCACAAGAGTACCCTTCAACGATTTCAGCCGGCCAAAAGCAGGAAATGCGCGCGCCCCCTTGGCGATGATCTTCTGGGTCTCGTCTCGTTCTGAAAACTTGAAAAACTCCGCAGCGTTGAGATACGCATCCGGCTTCGATTGGGCTTTCGCCAGTTGTTCGCGCCAGGCCGCTGCGCACTGTGCATAGCCTTCGGGATCGGCAAGCCGGTCATTCCTCGCGAGAATGATCAAGGTTGCCGTGCTGAGCATCCCGTTATCGGGCACGTTGCGTATAAACCAAAGGATGTGGCGGCGGCGCGCCTCAATGGCCTTCTCAACCGGCACTGCCGGCGTGCGCAGGTAGTTGACAATCAGTGTACGTGAGCCAAGATCGGTTGGCCGGGCGGCGACCTTGGCCTCCAGTTTTTCCATGTCGGATTGACTGGTTGGAGCTTGCCCCAAGGCAACACTCGCCACAGCCATGAGAAGAACGATTGCGCGCATAGGCCTCCTCGCGGACTGACAACTTATCGCAAGTTGAATTTCTTCATTTTATACCGCAAACGGTCGCGGCTGATGCCCAACGCCTTCGCCGCCTGCACCTGGTTATTGCCGGCATTTTGCAATGCGCTAAGCAGCAGATGGCGCTCCTGGCCGTCGAGCGAATGATCGTCCGGCGCCGCGGGTGCGGGCGCGTTGCCGCGCAGGTATTGCGGCAGGTCGTGGATGTCGATCTTGCCATCCATGGCCATCATGCAGCCGTGGCCGATCACGTTTTCGAGTTCCCTGACATTGCCGGGCCAGCCGTGATTAGCCAGCACCATCTGCGCGCGATGGGTCATGCCGATTACGTCTTTGCCATACTGCATGGCGAACTTGCGAACGAAGTAACTTTCCAGCAGGGGTAAGTCTTCTTTACGCTCCACCAGATCTGGCGTGTGGAGTTCCACCATCGACAGGCGGTAATACAAATCCTCGCGGAACATTTTCTCGGCGATGCGATCGCGAAGATTGTAGTTAGTGGCGGCAACAACGCGCACGTCCACTTTTCGGACAGCCATGGAACCGACTCGCTGAATCTCCTGATTCTGAAGCACGCGCAGCAGTTTGGCCTGCGTAGCCATCGGCATGTCGCCAATTTCGTCCAGGAACAACACGCCACCATTGGCCTGTTCGAACAGGCCGGTCTTGTCGTAAGTGGCGCCGGTGAACGCGCCTTTGACGTGGCCGAACAACTCGCTTTCGACAAGCGTTTCAACCACTGCCGCGCTGTTACAGACGACGAATGGGCGCATGGAAACGGGACAAAGTTTGTGCAGTGCTTTGGCGATCAATTCCTTACCGGTTCCGGTGGAGCCGGTGACCAGGCAATTGCGGAAGTGCGGCGCCACGCGCTGAATCAGGGCAAACACATCCCACATCAGCGGACTGCGGCCGACCATGCCTTCGAACTGGCATGTTTCCATCAATTCGCTATCAAGTTCTTTCGCCCGTTGGCGGCGCATAGCCGCCCCGGCAAGCTTCTGGATGCGCTCGCGGAAGGCATGGATTTCAATTGGTTTGTTGACGTAGTCGGAAGCGCCCTTTTTGATCGCTTCCACGGCCGATTCAGTGGAATAGTGCGCGGTCATCAACACCACGTCGATCGAGGGGTCAAACTGAACAACGCGTTCCAGCAGTTCCATGCCCGTCACATTGGGCATCATCAAATCAAGCAACACGATCTGCGGCCGCTCACGGAGGATGATATCGAAGCCTTCTTCCGGATCGGTCGCCGAATGAATTTCCAGCTTCTCTCCGTCTAGCGCTTCGCTCACTAACTCAAGACTAAGCGGATCGTCGTCGACCGCCACCAGTTTTATTGGTGCGCTCATGCCAGCAGTTCCCGCACACGGCTTCTCAAATGATTCATCTCCACGGGCTTTGTAATGTAGTCTCTAAAACCAGCCGCCAGCGCACGCTCTTTATCGCCACGCATGGCAAAAGCGGTCACCGCCATGACTACCGCTTCGGGGTTGCAGTCGAGAATGCACTTCAGGGTCTCGAACCCGTCCAGCACGGGCATCTGCAAATCGAGGATAGTTAAATCCGGTTTTCGCTCTTTGTATAATCTTAGCGCGTTCAGGCCGTCCTCAGCTTCCTCTACCTCATAACCCTCCATGTCGAGGATTTCGCGCAGCAGTTCCCGATTGATGGGATTATCATCTACAAGCAGGATGCGCTTCATGATGCGGAGTGTTTGCCTGTCGTTAGAACGCGCAATTCGTTCAGCAGGGCATCCTTCCAAGGGCTGCCTTTTTCAAACAAGTCTTCGACGTCTGCACGCAGGGCCTTTGTTTCCTCGTCGGTCAAGTCCTTGGCTGTGAGAATGAACAGTGGAATACCGCGCAACGCCTCGTCTTCCTTGATGCGGCGCAGCACTTCAAAGCCGTCCATCTCGGGCATGATCAGGTCCAGAATAATTCCATCGACGTGAGTGGTGGCCAAGACTTCCAGGCCGCGAGCACCGCTATCGGCAACAAGCGCTTCATAGCCGGCGCCATCGAGAATTTCACGCATCAGACCGAGGGCTTCCTGCATGTCGTCAATGACCAGAATTTTGCGCGGTCCGTTGTTGCGCGGGAGAATGTGTTTCGATACGACGCCGAGCAGATCCTCGCGCCGCACCGGCTTCACCAGATAATCGGATGCTCCCAGTGCGAAGCCGACTTTGCGTTCATCCACCACCGACACGATGATGATCGGAATCGAAGCAGTCTCCGGATCATGCTTGAGTTCATACAACGTCTCCAGACCGCTCTTGCCAGGCATCAGCATATTTAGAGTGATCGCATCGGGAAGCAGCTTGCGAGCCTTATCGAGAGCTTCCAGGCCAGAGCTGGCGATCTCCGTTTGATAACCCTGCGGCTCCAGCCAACTGGTCAATAGTTCCTGACTGGCAATCTCATCGTCAACCACCAGTACCAAGGGATTTTGGCGATCGGCCTGATGCGCACCGCCTTCCTGCTGCACAGCATGCAACGCGTGCAGCGGCACGCTGCCATCGGGCAGCGTGAACGTAAACCGGCTACCCTTGCCCGGCGCACTATCCACGGAGATGGTTCCGCCGTGGCCTTCCACCAGGCGTTTCGTGATAGCCAGACCAAGCCCCGTGCCTTCACGGATTCCCTTCGTGGAGGGAGCGGCCTGGCGAAACGGATCGAAGATGATGTCCTGATCGTCTTGAGGAATGCCGATGCCGGTATCGCCGACGGTGATACTCACCAACCCAGGTAGTGGTGCACATTCGATCTTCACGCTACCACCGGAGGGTGTGAACTTGATGGCATTACTCAGCAAATTGTAGAAAATCTGCTTGGTGCGAACGCGGTCTGCAAACACGGGCTGATCTGCGGGAATCAGATTTTCCACGTGAATGTTTTTTGATTGCGAAACAGGCCGCACAGAGGCCAGCACCTCAGCCAGCACGACGACAACTGGGAAGTATTCCTGCTGTAGTTCCACACGTCCGGCCTCGATTTTAGAAAGATCGAGAATGTCGTTGATCAGTTCCAGCAGATGGCGCGCTCCCTGCTGAATGTGACTGGGAAAACGGCGTTGCTTGTCGTTAAGAGGTCCGGGTCCGCCTTCTGAGAGCAGATCGGAAAAGCCAATGATGGAATTCAAAGGCGTGCGCAGTTCGTGGCTCATGCTGGCCAGGAATTCGCTCTTCAGCAGGTTGGCGCGCACCACTTCTTTATTGCGTACTTCCAGTTCTTCGTTCGCGCGCACCAGATTCCCGGTGAGAATGCGAATTTCCTGCTCGGCCTGACGACGGTCCGTGATATCGCGAACGGTAGCCATCACGCTCTTGTCGTCTTCCGAGCGCACCGGACTAAGCTTCACGTCGACAGGAAATTCCGAGCCGTCTTTACGCACCGCCCACAGATCGAGACCGGAACCCATGGGCCTCGAAACTGGCGAAGTCATATACTCATGCCGGACCGCCGGATGTCCGGGGCGAAAGCGGTGCGGAACCAGGTCGTCTACTTTTAGATCCAAAAGTTCAGCGCGGGAATAACCAAACATCCGCTCGGCTTCGGTATTCACCAGCAGAATCCGGCCTAAGGTATCTATTTTAAGAATTGCGTCAGGGGCGGCTTCGATCAACCGTTCATAGAGATGGTCGTTGCGGACCTCGTCTGACAACGCGACTGATTCCGTTACGTCAGAGCCGACTCCTGCCAACAACAGAACGGAGGGCGACTTGCCACGGATCGCAAACATCGTTTCCTGAACCCAACGCAAGGTGCCATCGGGGAGAATGATGCGATACCGGACATCCTGTCTGCCCGCCCCTGATGAAACTTTGGTGCGAGCCTGACTGTGGATATGCTGGTCGCCGGGATGAATGGCACTGAGCCATCCGGCTGACTTGCGGAAGCCCGCCGCGGACCGATTCCAGATCCGCTCCATGGCGGGGCTGACAAAGTGCAGCTGGGTGAAACCAACGTTCGATACCCAAATCGCAAATGGCGAATGCGTCGCCAGTTGGCTGCACAGATTTTCGCTAATTAAGAGTTCCGAGTCCTGATCGCTCATTAACTTGAATCAGAATACCGCAGATTCACGCTGAACCGCAGACGTGGTTGTTATTTCTTTTCCGTCTGCGGAGCAAGCGAGACCGCCAGATAATTCGTCACCTTCGCTTCATTGCGCGCTACCTCATAGTAGGCGGCCTTCAACAACTGATCTTTACGATTGAGCAACGTCTCGCGGATGGTCTGCTGCACGCGCGGATCCTGCAGATCGCGCTGGCCGGCGGCCTCTTTGGAGATGACCTTCAGCAGGCGATAGCCTTCTGGTGTAGGAATCACGGGCGACGTTTGGCCGGGGTTGAGCGACATCACCATCTTACGCAAATCCACATTGGCCTTATCCAACGCCGATGCGGAGATGAATCCCAGATCGCCGCCGTTGGGAGAAGAGTTCGGGTCTTCCGAGTAGTTCTGCGCGATCATGGCAAAGTCTTCGCCCTTGCGCAGGCGCTCTTCGATCATCTGCATTTTTTTCTTCGCCTGCTCCGGGCTGGTTGCTTTGTCGCCCTTCAGGTTTCGCACACTAGGATCGGGAAACGGAGTGACCAGAATCTGCGCCATGTGGATCTGCGGCTCAGCCAGATTAAAGCTCGACCGGTTCGCGTTATAGAAATCGGCGACGTCTTTATCGCTGATATTGATGTGCGACGAGATCTCTTTGTTGAACAGTTTCTGAATGCTCAGATCGCGGCGGAGCTGAGTCTTCAGATCGTCGACGGTCATCTTCTTCGCGTCGAGCTGCTTCTGAAACTCTTCCTGCGTGTAGGGCGATTTCAGTTCGGTAAACTTCGCGTCGACTTCGGTATCGACGGCCATGAGCCCCAGCTTTTCCGCGCGCTGCAGCATGATTTCGTTGTCGATCATGCTGCGCAAGACCTCCATTTTCTGGATCAGTGTCTGGTCATCTTTGGCGCGGTCGGCAGGAGTCTGAAACTGATAGCCGAATTGTTTTTCAAGATCCGCGTTGGTGATGGAGCGTCCGTTAATGGTGGCAGCGACGTTGGCGGGCGCGGATTTGTTGCATCCGGTCTGGATCCACGCGCACACCAGCACGGATAAAATTGCAGTTCGGCGATGATACATAGGCGAGTTCTTATTCTAGCGTAGTTGAGCCCAATGTGCCCGGTCCAAAACCTTCGACCTTAGGCGCGCAGCTTTGAGCTGGCTTTTCTTTCCTTTTCGAGAAACCGCCTATGCGCTCGCAACCGAGCTGGACGGGCGAATCGCCGGTCCTACCCTGAAAACATCCGGTTTACATGGGCAGGACAGGAGACCTGTCCGCCATAGCCTTGGCGAAAGTGGATCGGCTTGTCCAAATACCAATTTTTCATACTTTCTAACTGTCGCTGCTTAAAGAAGCGCCGCCAAATCGGCGGCTTCGCCGAACTTTGCGCCCTTCTGGTTGCCGTCGATGTTTTTCAGCAGGCCGCAGAGAACGGCACCCGCGCCCACTTCGATCCACTGTTCCACGCCTTCAGAGACCAGCAGACGAATCGATTCCAGCCAGCGCACCGGATTGGGGACCTGTTCAAACAGCCCCTGGCGGGCATCTGCTCCGGAGTGGATCAGGCGGGCCTGCCAGTTGTTGACCAGCGGCACGGCGAGATCGACGAACGTAGCTGTGTCCAGATCGGCGGCGAGTTGCTGCTGCGCCGGCTTCATCAACGGGCAGTGGAACGGGGCGCTGACGGGCAGTTGAATAGCACGCTTGGCCCCGGCGGCCTTGGCCAAATCCATTGCGCGAAGGACAGCGGCAGTATGGCCGGCGATCACGATCTGATCGGGCGAATTAAGGTTCGCGGCGGTGACAACTTCACCCTGCGCGGCTTCTGAGAGAATCGCGTCCAGGTTTCCATCGGGCAGCTTGAGCAGCGCGGCCATGGCGCCAACGCCTTGCGGAACGGCTGCCTGCATGTACTGGCCGCGCTTGCGGACGATGCGCAGCGCATCGGCGAAATCGAGCGAGCCCGCGGCAACCAGAGCGGAGTATTCGCCGAGGCTGTGGCCTGCCACATAATCGGGCGTGAGTCCGTTCTCTTTCAGCACGGTGTAGGCGGCGATGGAAACCGTCACCAGCGCGGGCTGTGTGTTTTCCGTTCTTTTGAGGTCTTCCTCAGGCCCTTCGAAGCACAATCTGGAAATTGAAAAACCAAGTGCATCGTCGGCCTGTTCGAATACAGCCTTCGCACTGGGGTATGATTCAGCAAGGGACTTTCCCATTCCTGCGAACTGAGAGCCCTGCCCTGGAAAAAGAAACGCTTTTTTCATGAGTAAACATCTATTGTACTGAACATGTCTGAAGCCATACTACTTGTCTCTTTCGGCGGCCCGGAAGGCCACGATGACGTCATCCCCTTCCTTGAGAACGTTTTGCGTGGGCGCAATGTGCCTCGCGAACGCATGATGGAGGTGGCGCAACATTACCACCACTTCGGCGGTGTAAGCCCCATCAACCAGCAGAACCGCGCCCTGCTTTTCGCGTTGCGCGATCTGCTCGCCAAGTCCGGCCCGAATCTGCCCGTCTATTGGGGCAACCGCAACTGGCATCCGATGCTGCCTGATACGATGGCCCAGATGCAGGCCGATGGCATCACCAAGGCCTACGCGTTCGTCACTTCGGCCTTCAGTTCCTATTCCGGTTGCCGGCAGTATCGCGAAAATATCGCTGCCGCAGGGCCCGGGCCTGAGGTTTTGAAGCTGCGGGTCTACTATAATCATCCCGGCTTTATCGAAACGATGATCGATAACGTGAAGGCGAAACTGGCGATCGCGCCCGATGCCGAGCTCATCTTTACGGCGCACAGCATCCCCATGTCGATGGCCGATAGTTGCAAGTATGTTGCCCAATTGCAGGAGGCCTCGCGACTGGTTGCCGCAGCCGTTGGCAAGCCGTTTCAATTGGCATTCCAGAGCCGTAGCGGGCCGCCAACGCAGCCCTGGCTTGAGCCGGACATCAATGATGTGCTATCCGATATTTCGGCAAGCGCGGTGATTGTTGTACCCATCGGATTCGTCTCCGATCACATGGAAGTGATTCACGATCTGGACACGGAAGCGCGCCAGACCGCTGAACTGCGAGGCATTCAGTTCCTACGCGCGGCGACCGCTGGCTGCGATCCGCGCTTCGTCGCGATGATTCGTGAACTGGTGCTGGAGCGGATGGGACAAACCGCGCAGCGGGCATTGGGAACCTTCGGCCCAAGCCACGATGTCTGCCCGCTGGATTGCTGCCCCGCCCCGGCGCGCCGATAATAGAGTTATGAGCAAACTTGACTGGAGTTATCACCGCCCTGGTTGAATGACCTGCGGCAAAACGCAGGAGTTTCTTGCGTCACATAAAGTAAGCGCCACCGAACAGGTGGATGCAAAGAAGAAGACCTTCAAGGATAAGGAGGCGTTGGCGTTGGCCGCGGAGGCCGATGAGTTGTATGCCATGAAGGGGAAAAAGGTCGTCCACTTTGATTTGAAAAAGAATCGGCCGGATGATGGGGTTTTGCTTTCTCATATGCTGGGGCCGACTGGGAATTTGCGTGCGCCCACGTTGCGAAAGGGGAAAACTTTGATTATCGGGTTTAACGAGGAGACTTACGCGGAGCTGTTGAAATAAGCAAGTTGGGCGAGTGCCACTCGCCCGCAGAGTGCCACTCTGCCCACACTACCACCCTCGCAATTTCTCATGGACGCGCGCGACATCGCCCATATAATGGTCCACGGAATAGTCGTGCGCGGCCAGCTTGATATGCTTTTTTGCCAGCGCAACATTACCAAGTGCTTCGTAGTAGAGCCCCAAATAGAGGTGGGCATAGAACAGTGCTTCGCGGCCGCGGGCAGGCTTCAGAACGTCATCGACAGCACCCTTACCTCCAAATAGAGCGTGAATCTGCATCATGGGCACACGTGTGTCCTCCGGAATCGGGATCAAAGCCGCACGCGCCTTATCCACGCCTTCCGCGCGCGCAACGCAGAGGAAGTGCCAGACAGCGTTTTCCACATCGCTGGGATTCACCGTCTGGTGCAATTCAAACTGCTTGCGGCCATCGGCAAACCGGTTGGCGTAGTAGAGCGAAATGCCGCGCTGCCAGTGCTGCGGCGCAATGCGCGGCGCCAGGGCGATGGCCTTGTCGAAGTCGGCAATCGATTCGGCGATTTTGCCGGAACGAAAATGTTCTTCCCCTCGTTGATTGAAGAAGGCAGGAGATTCCTGGGCCTGCGCGGCAAGCATGAACAGTAACCAAAGCATGCAAGGATTGTAACCCAAGAACGCTACAATGAAAGTTCAAGGTGACAAAAAAACAAAAGATCGACTTCATGTTTTTTGACGCGGGCGGCGGTCACCGCAGCGCGGCCAACGCTTTGATCAAAGCCATCGACATGCAGCAACTGCCGTGGGAAGCGCGCATGGTGAATCTGCAGTTGACGCTGGAACGGCTGGACGCATTCCGTAACGTCACCGGAATCCGTCTGGAAGATCTCTACAACATCATGCTGAAGAAGGGCTGGACGCTGGGTTCGGCACAACTGCTCACCTTCATGCAATTCGTGATCCGGGCCTTTCACCGTGCCCACGTCAAGGAATTGGTCAAGCACTGGAACAACACCAAGCCTGACATGGTGGTCTCGTTGGTCCCCAATTTCAATCGCTGCATGTACCAGGCAATTCAAAGGCTGGAGAAGCCCATTCCGTATGTGACCGTGCTCACTGATATCGCGGACTATCCGCCGCATTTCTGGATCGAGTGCAATCAGAACCAGTACATCATCTGCGGCTCGAAAAAGGCCGAGGCGCAGGCACTGCAAATGGGGCATGACAGGCAGCGCGTGTTCCGCACATCGGGGATGATTCTGAATCCCAAATACTACGAAGTTCCGGAAGTGGACCGCGTGGCCGAACGCGCCAGGTTGGGGCTGAGCGACTTGCCCACCGGACTGGTGATGTTCGGCGGACAGGGCTCGGCATCGATGGTGGAGATCCTGGATCGCCTCGAAGCCTCAGACCTGAAGCTGCAGTTGATCATGATCTGCGGCAAGAACACGAAGCTGGCGGACAAGCTGCGTGCGCGCAAGACGAAGATGCCGGTTTTCATCGAAGGATTTACCGAGCGCGTTCCATACTACATGCGAGTGTCCGATTTCTTTATTGGCAAGCCGGGGCCGGGCAGCATCAGCGAGGCCGTGGCGCTGGGGCTTCCCGTGCTGGTGGAACGCAACGTGTGGACGCTGCCGCAGGAGCGCTACAACGCCGATTGGGTGCAGGAAAACGAAATCGGAGACGTGGTTTCAAGCTTCGCCGAAGTAGTGGATGCGGTAGGCAATCTGCTCGCCGGCAGCACATTGGCACGTTGCCGCGCGAACGCGGCGCGTATGCAAAACCGCGCGGTCTTTGAGATTCCCGAGATATTGCGCTCCATTCTCGCAAGCGGCTCTCCCTCCGCTCACTCCTAAGGAACTGAAAATTCAAATGCCTTTATTTTCAGTTCTTTTCGGATTTGCCTTGGCTCCGGCCAAGTGCTGGGCTGAGAAGCTGTGAAATTTTGCCTTACAAGTTGCTTGGCAGAAGGTTGAGCCCAATGCCCCATAGTTCTTAGGGGAGCGCAATGGAATCTGAACTGCAAGGTGGCGGACACTCGTGTCTGCCCCGTCCCGACTTCGGGACACCTTGTTTTCAGCTCCAGGCCCAGGCATCGACACGATTGTCGACGCGGCAAGCAGGAGTGCTTGCGCCACCAACAATTTGAAGGTCCCGCGATTTTGAAGGCTCCAATACAGACTTGTGAACCAGTTGCTGCCATAATGGTTACTGAGCCTGCCGGACGGGTGGCCGCTCGCCTTCGGGCGGGAGGAAAGTCCGGTCTCCACAGGGCAGCGTGCCGGCTAACGGCCGGGGGTGTTCGCATCAATGCGAGTGCTACGGAAAGTGCCACAGAAAATATACCGCCCGCGGCAACGCGGGTAAGGGTGAAAAGGTGCGGTAAGAGCGCACCGCGGGCGGAGCAATTCGTCTGGCAGGGAAAACCCCACGTGGAGCAAGACCAAATAGGGGAGGAGGGACGGCCCGTTCCTTTGAACTCCCGGGTAGGTCGCTAGAGCCTGATAGTAATGTCAGGTCGAGATGAATGGTCACCGCCCGTTGCCGCAAGGCAGCGGGTACAGAAACCGGCTTACAGGCTGGCAGGCTCAAAAAAATCGTTACTTGCAAAATTTTTTACAAGCGATAAACTATAGCAGTACCCTTATGCTGAAGTAAGGGAAGTTCTACCGTACCCACAGGAGTAGAGAAACTGGTTATTCTGCTGGCACCAGTTCAATACGCCGGGAACATCTTTTATCGCCTGATCGCAGCTGCCATGCTGCTATGGCTGTTCCCAGGGATTGCCAAACCCGCAAATTGGCCCGACACCGCACAAAAATCCGCTGGAGTGTCAGCGCCTTCGCGCGTAGTTAAGAAGAACATCCTCTTTTTGAATTCCTATAACCAGGGCTTTGAATGGAGCGACGACATTGTGCGCGGCGTTTCCACCACATTGCAGGCACTTCCCTACCCTACTGAGCTTTGGGTGGAATACATGGACATGAAGCGATTTGCAGGCGATGACCATTTCGCCCTGCTGAAATCTCATTTCAGCCAGAAATACGGCAACCGCAAATTTGACGCCATCGTTTCGTCCGATGACGACGCGCTGCAGTTCCTACTGGATCATGGAAACGATTTGTTTGGCAACACAAAAGTAGTTTTTTGCGGCATCAACGACTGGAACCGGGCCGGCCGGGCACCGCGGAATCAATACACTGGAATGCTCGAGGATTTCGAGTCAGGCTTAATTCTCGATCTTGCATTAAAGTTTCATACAAAAGCAAAGACCGTATGGGTAATCACGGATAATTCCCCCTCGGGCTTCGATCAGCGGCAGACGTTCCGCGACATGGCACCGAAAAGAGTGGACCTGCAATTCCGGTTTATCGACGGACAAGCACTATCCTTGGACGAAATTGTACTCGCCATGAAGCAGGTAAGCCGCCAGGACGTGGTGATTCTGTCCTCCATTGCGCATGACAAAACCAATAGTTATATCGATAGCGAAGAGGCACATCGACGAATCGTCCAAGCCTCCGCAGGGCCGGTCTACAGCCCGTCAATCAGCAGATTGGGTCAAGGCATTGTGGGCGCCAACTCCAACATGGGAGCCGCCCATGGATTGTTGACCGCGGCGAAACTAGTGAAGGTGCTGGAGGGTGTTTCAACGCAGAACATTCCCATAGAAAGAGATTCCAGCAGAGGATATGTTTTCGATTACAACCAATTGCGGAAATACGGGATTTCCCTTTCGAATCTGCCCAAAGAGAGCAGCGTGCTCAACCAGCCGGTTTCCTTTTACGAAACCAATCAGCGGGTGATCTGGGGAGTGGCCGTATCCATCCTGATTGAAACTTCGATCATTGTGCTTTTGGCCATCAACATCAGGCGGAGAAGAATCGCCGAACTGGCGCTGCAAGACAAAGCCGCCGAGTTGGCCGCAGCCAACATCGACCTGCAGGTCTCCAATCATTCGCTGGAGGCGGAACAGGAACGGTGGAAGCTGGTATTGGAAGCCAATAACGACGGGCTGTTCGATGCCAATCTGCGAACGGGAGACCTGTTCGCATCCAAACGTTGGAAGCAAATGATAGGGTTTGCCGAATCGGACGCGCCACTGGACCTGCTCTTTCAGGAGAATATTCATCCTGAAGATATCGAACGGGTAAACAATGCAGTCAGCGGTTATCTGGGGCGGCAGACGCAGGAATACGATGTGGAGTTCCGCATGCGCCACGCCAACGGAAGCTGGCGCTGGATCCATTCGCGGGGACGCGCCGTTTGGGACCCGGATGGCAATCCACTGCGTTTCGTTGGTTCGCACGCCGACATCACGCAGCGCAAAGAGATAGAAGAAGAGTTGCGATCAGCCAAGGAAGCGGCAGAAGCCGCGGCTCGGGCAAAGTCCGAATTCCTGGCCATGATGAGCCACGAGATTCGCACGCCAATGAATGGCGTGATCGGCATGACCACGTTGTTGCAGGAGACGTCACTCGATCCGGCTCAGGTTGATTACGTCGAGATAATACGCGGATCCGGCGAAGCGCTGTTGAATATCATCAACGACATTCTGGATTTCTCAAAGATCGACGCGGGCCGCATAGAGATGGAATCCATTCCACTGCAGCCACGTGTGGTGGTAGAAGAGTCGACGAATCTCATCATGGAACTGGCGCACAAGAAGGCGCTGAACGTGTTCTGCAATTTCGATCCGGATGTTCCCGTGGAGTTGATGGGCGACCCTGGACGGCTGCGGCAAATCCTGATCAATCTTTTATCCAACGCCGTAAAATTCACCGAAAAAGGGGCGATCGGGATCGCCGTGTCATGCACGAGACGGGAGAACTCGCGAGCCGAA
Organism: uncultured Acidobacteriia bacterium; assembly: GCA_903881085.1. Lineage (GTDB taxonomy): Bacteria > Acidobacteriota > Terriglobia > Bryobacterales > Bryobacteraceae > CAIRSA01. The sequence continues at coordinate 20,618 of CAIRSA010000513.1, read as the reverse complement.
CTACGGTTTGCTATCAGCGACACGGGGATCGGGATTCAGCCTGACCTGGTGCCCAGACTGTTCCAGAGCTTCACCCAGGCTGACGCCTCCACCACACGTAAATATGGCGGCACGGGGCTGGGGCTGGCTATCTGCAAAAAACTGGCCGAACTGATGGGAGGCACCATTGGAGTTTCCAGCGATGTGGGCCATGGCAGTTGCTTCTGGTTTACGGCCAACCTTGGTCTTCCTGCCGCGCTGGCAACGCGCGACCGCAAGGAACTTACCACAATGCGCGACCGGCCGGGCAGCTGCGGCGTGTATCCAAATCGCGGGACAATTCTATTGGTGGAAGACAATCTGACCAATCAGAAGGTGGCGGCCATGTTGTTGGAACGCTCAGGATTCGCCTGCCGGATCGCGTCCAATGGCATAGAGGCCGTGGAGGCAGTGCACGGTTCTAAATTCGATGTGATCCTGATGGATTGCCTGATGCCGGAAATGGATGGCTACATGGCTACCATGGCGATCCGGCGATGGGAGTCTCCTGGCAAACGCACACCCATCATTGCGCTCACCGCCAATGCCATGAATGACGACCGTGAGAAATGCCTTGCCGCAGGCATGGACGATTACCTCACTAAACCCCTTCGTGCTGATTTGCTGGCGGCAACGGTGGAACGCTGGCTGCACCCTGTCGCAAGCGCTTAGCCACCCGTGGCGTCAGCCGTCGTGGGGGTCGCGGTAGGGACATCCGTTCCCGGATGCAGCCGAGTCGGACCGGGAAATTTCACCCCGAGCCGCTCACAGAACCGTGCGTGACAGGTTCCCGTCACATGGCTCGTGCCATCCATTGAGAGCTGCCACCCTCCGCCGAAATCAGTCGGTTCCTCCTGTTGCCAGGTGACCAAGTTAATCCTGACGCGAAGGGCCTGCCCCCTTTTGCTCGGCGGGCGTTACTCCGCTTCATCGCTACAACGGGGCAGTCCACCCCTGTGCGGCGTGTCGGTACTTTCGGCTTCGCGGGGCTTCCGCTTGCACCTTTTCCCTTTGCACCGCCGAACAGGTTCTCAAGTTCCGTACCAGAGCCAAGATTAGAGTCACGCCACCTGTACCCCGGACACCGCACAGCCATTAACTAGGTTTCCGCTATGCTTATCCCGGGGAGCGGGGGCGCTCCGGTTTTGATGTCACCAATAGATCTGTGTCGAGGCCTCATCAGTGGTTCCCTTGCGCTCGTCTCTCTAACCCACACATGACGTTATGTAATCACGGCTTTTCGGCAACATTCACCACCACCGCCATTGGGCGACAGCAGCTTACGGGTGTTTGAAGCCTGCTCCTGCAAGCCCGCTCCGACGGGTCCTCCTCCATCTCTGGCACAGCATTGCGCCTTTCGCGCATTCTTGACACAACCCCGCACAGACCCGGTTTATCTCGACGCATCCAGATTGTTAATCTGCCCCACATCGGCTCGCTCTAGCGCGCCACTGCCAACAGATACTGATCCAAAGCCTCCCCAAATTTTCCAGCCGCATTGAACTCCGAAACGTGCCACAGCTTATGACATGCCCCAACATTCAGCATCACCGGACGCCCGCCAATGTGGGCGTTGGAACGGTAACGCGAATTCAACATCGTTAGCGCTTCATCGCGAATATAATGCTTTTCCGTGGTGCGGTTCATCAGCAATAGAAAGCACCGGTCATTCCAGCGGAACAACATGTCGCGCTCCTGCTTGGTCTGCTGCAGCAGTTGTGAGAAGAACATCAATACGTTCTCTTTCACCTCGGCGCCATAACGCTTGTCGATCATCGACATCTGATCGATGATCACCGCAAGCATGTACGCTTTCCGGCCTTCGCGAATGAACCCGGCGACGCAAATCTCAGCCTCGCCGCGTTGTGGAAGTCCGGTAATTTCGTCAATTTCCATGCTCGATGGCTCGGCAGGAACAATCTCCTGCGGCGGCGGTATCGTCTCCGCCGGCGCCTCAGCAACATGAGCATCCAGAGCTATTGGCCGCGGCTTTTTCGGAGGACCTTCCACGGCCTTCGACAACTGGTCCGCTACCTTTTCCAGACTGGCTCTCATGTCGCTGACAGACAGATCCATCGCCAGAAGTTCGCGAACCACTTGCAAGGATTTAGAACACTCCTGCACGTGGCTGTGGACGAAGCGGGCAGTCTCGCGATTGTAAATCCGAAATGCTTCAAACGCCGCCTGTGCAATCTTTCCCTGTTCGCCTGCGGAGGGAACGCGCTCAAGCATTGCATAAAGATCGCGAATCGCAATGTGCAGCACGTCCTTATCGATAGGATCACCAGCGATCGTATTCCCCACGGCCTCGCGAAGAATCAGATGGACGACGCTCTGCAGGACGGGGAACGCGTCCTCCTGGTGCTTGGTAAAGTATTTGTCTATGGAAGCAAGCATAGGCCAGTCCTACACCAATGCTTATCGGAGGGTACAGCTATAATTTGAAAAATGTTTCGCTTAGGTAGCACGCAAAAATGACTTCACATTGACGGCGAGTGCCCACGTGACGCGGGCACTCCTGCCTGGCGTGCTCAAAACGCGTCCCGATAAGCCGGGACGCGGCAGAGTGGAACTCTGCGCCACGTCGATGGCTGCAAAGTTATTTCTGTGCGGTACCTTAGCTCCGGTGCCGTTGCGAAGGCGAATTGGAAATACCCGCGGAAATCAAAAAGGCCATACACGACGCAATCAGCGACGGCACGACCAACGCCGGACTGCCCGTCGCCTCGGCCACGAACACGGCCGCAAACAGCAGGCTGTTATAACTCGCGCCGGTGAATGCGGCGATCCCGATCAATGTGAAGACTCCCGGTTGATTGGGATGAAACACCGAGTCAAACGCAGCCCCCAACGCAGCGCCAATCGTCGCCGAAGGCACGAACAATCCACCCACACCGCCCGAGCCAAACGTAAATGCCGTAGCTAGCAATTTGGCAACAAAAATGATCAGAATCGCCCCAATCGTGTAGTTGCCGTTCAGCAGCCGGTTGGCCACCGGAAGCCCTGCATGCAGCGTCACCGGAGAGCCGACCAAGGCGTTTACTGCAAACGCAATCAGGCTGACAATTACGCCGCCTGCCGTAACTTTCAGCACGCGCGACGCCCCCCAGCGTGCCCATAGGCTTTTCAACCAGACCAGCAGGCCGAGAAAAAGATGCGAAGCCAGGCCACCTGCAATACCAAGAAGAGCGCTGATCAAAAGATCGCGCCCCTCCAGCCGGTAACTGAAGTGAATCGGAAAATACGGAGTGGCCGGGCGGAAAACAATGAACGTGGCATAGCTGGTGGCTGCGGCAACCAGCCCATGAACAAGCGACTCATGAGCCATGTCGTGTTTGTAGGGAGACTCGATCCCCATGATGGCGCCAGTCAACGGCGCACGAAAAATCGCGCTGATGCCGGCCGCCGCGCCCGCAATCAGAGTCGTCTCAACGCTGCCGTGAAAGATGCGCAAGCTGGCGATGGCGTTCAAGCGGCGCTGCACGAACGCGCCTAGCGTAGCCCCGAGCCACTTGCTGGCACCCTCCATGCCAGCACTGGCACCAAAACCCATAGTGGCGACTGACGCGGCCAGCTTTGGCAACGAGACGGCGAAATTCATGCCCGTTTCGGGCTTGTGGTAGGCCAGCACCACTTCGTCGGCCATCGCGGAATTGGGCACGCGGAACAGACTCAGGATGAGCCCGGTCAGAAACAGTCCGGCGATGGGCAGCAGGCAGAGTTGCAACGACGACAAGGCGTGTGTGAACCGCTCCCAGAGCAGCACGTTCACTACGTAATCGTAGGCAGCAATCGCCGCGCCAACCAACACGCCCACAGGCGCGGCGACAAGAAAGACATGTCGCGCAATGTCGAATTGGCTGGATATGGCTTCAAGGGGGCTAGTGCTGCCGGATTTACCGTTCAAGGCTCGACTCTAACATAGGCTATTTCGCGGGGGCAAGCCGCGCGGCTATGCCCTGCCGCGATATGATCGTTTCGAATGACCACTCACTATCTGGCCCGCCACTTTTTTGACCCCACAAACGAGGAACTGCGCTATCTTCCGGAAGGACCGCGCGTTATGCAGAACTATCAGGGAGGAGGCAATGTGGTTGGATGGGTCGGCATTCAGCATGGGCTCAATCGGCTCGATGGCTCCATCAATTTACTCGATCTGGAATCCGGTATCAACACCAGCCTGCCTATCGCCGGCCGCCCCGGGTTCTTCGCCGAGACCACGAACCCTGGAGTGCTGCTCGTTGGCCTCGATCGCCGTCTGGTTTACTTCGACTTGGCCAGCGGCAAAATTGAAGAGACTGGCATTGTGGTGACAGATGACGAGCGCGTCACCATCAATGACGGCCTCGCGGTGGAGGGTGGCGTCCTTTTCGGCACCAAGCATCTGGAGTTCAACCAGACCATCGCCGCGCTGTACTTCTACGATTCGGCAAAGCGTAGCGTGCATACCGTCATTGGCGGGCAGTTGTGCTCCAACGGCAAAATCCTGCGCCGCGACGCCGAGGGCGCCACGCTGATCGACATTGATTCCACGCCCAAGACCATCGGCCGCTATCGCCTCGACACCAAACTGGAACGCGTCCTCGAACAGTCACTCTTGGTGCCGCCCGATTCCCTGCCCGGCTACCCGGACGGCCTTCGCCCCACTCCTGATGGCAAGAGTGTGGTGATCGCGTTCTTCAACCCCGCGCATCAGGCCGACGGCGTGGCGCAACAGTTCAGCTTGAGCGACGGCGCGGTGGAATGCGAGTGGAAGATTCCCGGCTCGCCGCGCGTCACTTGCCCGGAGTTCGTCAAAATCGGCGGCGAGGTGAAACTGCTGTTCGTCTCCGCGACCGAAGGCATGCCCGGCGAAACCCGCGTCATTGCGCCCTACGCCGGCCATTTCTTCCTCGCCGATACGCCGTTTGGGAACATGCCGGAACATCCGCCGTTAGTAGCCTGTCACTGAGCGCGTGCGCAGGCGCACTTTACAGCAGAGCGAAGAATTCCCCGCCCTGGTTTTGCACGATGACGCACGTCTCATCGTCATCGCAAAGGAACATGGTGGCTTCCGCAAAGTAGACCGTGTGGCCGCTGTGGTAGGGCACATAGCTGCGATCTTTGAAATGCAAAACAGTGCCCGCCTCAAACTCAGCACCATAGCAATCGCGGAATGTCTTCACGATGCGAATCACGGCGCCGGGTTGAAGATTCCAGATGTCAACCATGATGCCATTGTATCCACATGCGCTAAAATCATCCAATGAACCGGAATGGGTTGATCCTGCTGGTTGCCATCGCCGCCTTTGTAATGCGCATCTTAAACGGCCAGATTGGGAAGGAGAAGACAATGGACCCCACCGTTGAGCCGGACGAATCCCAATGGAAGACCGGCTACCAAATCAGCTTCAATGACTTTCGCCGGCTCGTCGCAGAGCCGGAAGCCCTGCCACCGCTCGAGAAGAAAATGCGCGAATGGTTCGGCTACTCCGCGTCGCGCCAGGGCGGCGAAACCATCCTCCGCGACCAACAAGGGCTGGTAGTCGACCTAAAGTCACTTCACGTCCAGATCCAGATGGACCCCGAAAGACAAAGAAGCATTTACGGCCAGGGCATGGACATCTGGCGCTAACTTCGAAGGAGACATGATGATCCGCTTAATCGCATTCTTGCTATTGGGAATCGGCATACTGCAGGCGCAGATTTCCTCAGAAACTACTGCCCAGATAGACAAGCTGATTGCCAAAGCGCTGGCTGACTCGGGCACACCAGGGGTATCGGTTGCCATCGTGAAGGACGGCAAGTTGGCGATGAGCAAGGCGTACGGCGACGCACGTCTGGAGCCGAAGACCGCTGCCGCCGCCAGCATGCGATTCGCCATCGGCTCTGTTAGCAAGCAGTTTCTGGCAGGCGCGATCCTGCTGGCTGCCGAGCAGGGCAAGCTATCGTTGAACGACCGCGTGGGCAAGTATCTGCCAACATTGACGCGCGCCAACGACGTCACGGTGCGGCAATTGCTGTCGCACACTTCGGGCTATCAGGACTACTATCCGCAGGACTATCTGCCACCGTTCATGACCGTACCGGTAACACCCGAGGGCATGATGGACCGTTGGGCGCGCAAGCCTTTGGACTTTGAACCCGGCACCGCGTGGCAGTACAGCAATACCGGCTACGTGGTGGCGGGCCAGGTGCTGGAAAAGGCCACCGGCGTGGGCGTGGTGGAGTATCTGCGTACGCGGATCTTCTCAAAGCTTGGAATGAAGTCCGTTTACGATCTGGACCATCAACCGCTCGGCGCGGCCGATGCCGCGGGCTATATCCGCTATGCGATCGGGCCGCTGCATCCGGTGCAGCCTGAGGCTTCGGGATGGCTCTATGCGGCTGGCGAGTTGGCAATGACGGCAGGCGATCTGGCGTTATGGGACGCAGCGCTGATCAACCACACTCTGATGAAGCCGGCTTCGTTCGAGGAGATGATCAAGCCGGTGCCGCTGAAGAATGGCACCCCTGGCTCGTATGGCTTGGGCGTGGGAGTGGCCGATTCCAACGGCCATCCGCGCGTGAGCCATGGCGGCGCCGTGTCGGGCTTCACCAGCCAGAACACAGTGTGGCCGGATTTGAAGCTGGCGCTGGTGGTTCTATCAAACAAAGACGGTTCGTCAGCACCAGATCGCATCACGCGCGGCGTGTCGGAAGTGCTGCTCGCGCCGGCACAGGATCCGAATGCGGCGAAGTTGCTGGCACAGGCAAAGGCGATCTTCGAGGGACTGCAGAATGGAAAACTGGACCGATCTCTATTCACGGACAATGGCAACGCGTACTTCACGCCCGAGGTGCTGGCCGATTACGCATCGAGCATGAAGCCATTGGGAACGCCCAAGAACTTCGTCTTCCAGCGCGGCGGACTTCGCGGAGGCTTCACGCAGCGAAGTTATCGCATCGAGTTCGCGGCGAAGACACTCACGCTGGTAGTTCGGGCCACGATGGACGGCAAGCTCGAACAGTATCAGATCTCGGAGTAGGGGGACATGGAAGGTAGCGGGGCCGAAAGAGAGACAGCACTGATGCAATCTCATCCCGCGGCCGCGAGCATGCTTACTTATTGCGTGATTCAGGCGGCGCACCGGCGCGGACATTGGTCTGCACCTTCAGGCTGGCAATCTGTGAGGCGGACATGGATTTCTTTTTCATTTTCGTTTCTCCTTTTCGATCTGGGTGGCTTTGATAAGTCGTCAATCAGGAATTTACTTATGCTCATTTTCACGCGGCGGCGCGCCGGCGCGGAGGTTGGTTTGAACCTTCAGGCTTGCTATCTGTGAAGCGGACATGGTCTTCTTTTTCATTTTCTTTTCTCCTTCTCGATCTGGGTGGGTTTGATACGTCGTCAATCAGGAATTTACTTATTCTGTTGTTCACACGGCGGCTTGCCGGCGCGGAGGTTGGTCTGAACCTTCAGGACAGCAATCTGTGATGCGGACAGGATCTTCTTTTTCATTTGATTTTCTCCGATTTGAATTAGAGGCCATTGTTGGGCTTCTATCTAGTAACGCGAAAAAGTCTTCAGAATCAGATCACGCGTGGGAGATTTATTTTCACGTAGCCCCTATGTTCTACAATGCACTGATGACCACAACGCCTGCCTGGCTGTTCCCTGCCCCAGTCCGCCGCTCACGATTCATGGCCTCCAGTGCGGAGTGGAAACCCTATAACATCGAGGTCGCGCTGGACCGCATTGCAACGTGGGACTTTTCCGGCGGCGAGATCGAACCTGTGTTGCACTTCGACTATCAGACTCAGCTCGACAACAACGCACCGGGGCGTCATGGATCGGGCAGGGGCGGCGTCTTTCGCAACTACTATGTAAAGGGCGTGGGGCGCACACAGGCGGCGGGCAATTGGAATTCAACGGGGGACCGGTATCATGGCAGCGGCCACATGGCGGTGGCTTCGGCGTTGCGCGAACGGTTAATCTCCGTGGCGCTAACGGCGCAGGGTCTGGGCGATGCCATTGTGCCGTGCGAGAGCATCCTATTGGCTAAGTTGCGGCCCGACGAGCGGCGTGCAGTGGCAATCGGAGCCTCCAGTTCGCAGGCGTCGTTCACGCCTGCCGATGAAAAACTGATGGCTCTGAGTGTGAAGCGCGCCGACTTTGCGCGCATGTCGAACATCGTGTGGGCGCTGGATCACCACTGCACGGATCCGCAAGCGTTCGGAACGCTGTTTCTGGACTTCGAACGCTTCCTGAATCCGCCCGGCGAGCGGGAAGGACTCGAAGGTGCACCCGATACTATCGCACTGGCGATGGACCGGGCATTCCAGCGCGGCTTGGCCAATTTCGGGCGCTTCAACAGGGTGGGTGCGTTCTGGATCTATCTGCAGAACAACTTCACGCTCGACGGGCGAATGGTTGACCTGGAAACACCGCTGTATTTCGGCGCGCCCTTCGCTGGCGTGTTCGAGCAGGCAGGATCCGAACCGGGGACGACGGCGTACCTGGGTTTCGAGAGCTTTGCCTACGTCTATTACTGGCGTCTGTTTGTCGATTGGCTCAAGCACAAACTGCGCTATCTGACGAGCCGTGGCCTGCAGGACATGCGAGAGAAGCAGGCCTTTCTCAAAGCATTGCTGCACGAGGTTTCGGCGGTCTTCTCTTTGAAGCACCTACTATATGACGACGACCGGTTGAAACAGATGGCCGTAGACGAGTTGGCAGAATGCCTCGACCTGGGGCGGGCCGCACGGGCGGGACTTAGGAGCTATTCCGACGCCTACTTTCCCGGAGTGACTGCAGCGCGAGCGTGGAAGCTGCCTGACCTGCAATGGAAGGAACTGGCCACGGTGCCTGCCCCGATCTCGGCGGTCCCGTTTGCAGTCAGGACTCCCGGGTTTTCAAATGCGGGTGTCTCAGAGGCGGGGGCTGCATATGCGGCCGCATTGCAGCGACTGGGCAATATCCAGGATGCGGGGCAACTGCTGGATGCGCTGAGCAAGCATCAAGCATAGGGGTCGACCTGAATCTTGAGCGTGGCCGGCAACGGCGTGGGATCGACGTGTGCAACGTCGGTCCGCTGCCGCGCAGCTTCGGCTGCGGCGAGGCCTGCAATCTGGCCGAGTGTCATCCAGACGGGCTCCATGCGGATCACTGACATGGCGATGTGCGTGCACGACACGGCCACTGGCACGATGAGATTATCGAGCGTCTTGGGCAGCATCGCGCCGTAGGGAATCTGGCCGGGTTGGGCTGGCCCGAAGGCTTTGCGCGGATACCAGAGCACGCCTTCCATGAAGCCATCCACGGCAAAGCGGCGGTCCTGGCAGGGATGGATGTCAAATGAGTGTTCGCCGATAGCGATTGGCTGCTTCACCGTGGGCGTGCGCCTGGTTGACGCGTTGACTGTGAAGTTGTGCTGGGTGACCGTAGCGCGGCCTTCAATGCGGCGGCCCTGCCGCACATAGATCTGCCACGGCCAGTTGCCGTTATCGCGGAACTCCTGCTTGTGCAGACCATGTCCAGCGAGGCGTTTGCTAATGGCTGACGGCACGCGCGGATCGTTCTGAAGAAACCACATGAGGCCGGCGACATGATCGACGTGGAAGGTTTCCAGGCGGCGGCGATGGTGGCGCGCAGCCTCGGGCCACGTCCAACTGGCGCCGGGGATGTTAATGCTGGTAAGCGCTTCAATGTTGCCGTTCATCTGGAACTTGCGGCCGGGCAGCAGCGTTCCGGGGCTCCAGCTTTTGACGCGACCGGCGGCGAAGTCTTCCAACAGCGGCAGATAGTCAGGCAGGTGCTCGGCATAAGAGGCAGGCTTTTCGATGAGCACGCTCTGGGCCGGATCGTCAGTGAAGATCGAACGCGCGCAGAAGGCCTGGATGGCGGGCGAGGCCTCGCCAGTATCGGGCGTCATGATCTGCTGACCGGTGCGCCAATTCATGTAGTGAATGCCGGCGAAGGGCTCGCCGTGTTCGGCTTTGCTTTCGCGGCCCACTCGATAGGGGACCTTGGCTGCGGCGGCGAGGTCACCCTCGTACGTGCCATCGATGAAGGTCTTCGCTGCGACTCGCAGCGTTGCGCCGGCGGGCGTTTCAAGATCGGCGGAGACGACTCGATTGCCCTGCAGTGCGGCGGACGTGAGGTGATGGGCGGGGAGCCAGCGCAGTTGCTGGTGCTCGCCGGCTAGCATTTGATCGAAGATGAGCTCGGCGACGGAGGGCTCGTAGTACCAGCCCTCTTTGATCAGCTTGTATTCGTCCGGCTTGGCGGCGAGTTCCTTCTGGTAGTATTCGCGGACGCGGCGGATGAACTCGGCCACCTGTCCACCGAAGAGCTGCGGGCGCACGGCGTCGGTTGTTGAAAGTCCGCTAGCGGCCATGCCGCCGAGATGCTTTTGAGGGCAGGCCAGGATGACCTTTAGTCCGCGGCGCGCGGCTTCAATGGCGGCAGTCACGCCTCCAGGCGTAGAGCCGTAGACCAGCACGTCGCAGGTCTGCGATTCGGCGGGCGCCGCGGCTGCGGCGGCGGCGGAGAGGGCGAGGAATTCACGGCGGTGGATCATACGTTTCCTTTCGTGGGCGCAACCGAGCACGAGTCGCGAATAACCAGATGCGGCGTGAACACCTCCTGCCGGAATGGCAGGCCGACGCCGTTATCGATGCGTTCGAAGAGCATCTCGGCGGCGCGGCGGCCCATCTGTTGCTTGGGCTGGTCGACGGTGGTGAGCGGCACGGGCAGATGCTGGACAAAGCGCAGATTGTCGAAGCCAACGACGGAAAATGCCGCGGGGACCTGGATATCGAGCGCGGCCAGATTCTTGGTGAGCATCAACGCCACGTTGTCGTTGCCGGCGAGGCAGGCGGTGGGGGCGTCGGGGCCGCTGAGCAAGTCCCGCAGACTTGCCTGAATCTCGTCATCGGTGCGCCCGGCTACATCGAGGTAAGTGGCCGGAGCGCCTGCGCGCTCCATGAATTCGCGGAAGTGCATCTCGCGCGGGTGGGGGCGCGGTCCGGGCAGCGGGCGGCAGAAGGCGATGCGGCGGTGTCCGAGGCTGGTGAGGTAGCGCAGGGCCTGGTCGATGCCGGCGCGTTCGTCGAGGACGACAGAGTCGCAGGCAGCTTCGCGAGTGGTGCTGAACAGCAGCACGGTGGGGATGCCTGCGGCGCGCAACAGGTCGAGCGAGCCGGAGACCTCCTGGTTCGGGTCGTGGGCGAGGATGACGCCTTTCAACTTTTGGGCGACGATCTGGCGCACGTGGAACTCTTCCAGATGGGTCTGGTGGCGCGAGTTGCAGAGCAGGATCTGGTAGCCACGCTGTAGCGCAGTGTATTCGATGGATTCGGCCACTTCGCTGAAGAAGCGATTGGCGATGTCGGGCAGCAGCAGGGCGAGCACCTTCCAGTCCGTGCGCAAGCCGGCATCGGCCGCGTTTTCCGGGACCAGGGTGCCGCGTCCGGGCTGGCTTTCGAGCAAGCCTTCCTGAACCAATGGTTCAAGCGCGCGCCGGATGGTTGGGCGCGAGACGCCAAGTTCGCTGGCGAGGGTCCGCTCGGGCGGTAGCAGGACGCCACGGGGGAGCTTGCCGGATTGGATCCATTCGCGAATTGTATCAGTGGCTTGCGAGCGTTTCATGACCGTCTCTTTCATTTTTCCACAAAATATTGGCCGTTGGTTCATTTTTTCTGCGTTTCTTCAATAAGAACTTACTTATGTGACCTTTCGCAAAAAGTGTAGTCAAATAAAGAATCATGAGAATTGTCATTGCAGCTTGGCTCGTAGCCCTTTGCGCCATTGCCGGAGAGCCGGAGTGGCCCAGTTTCCGGGGACCCAGTTCCAACCCCTCCGCGACCAACGCCAATCTGCCGGAAAAGTGGTCCACAACTACCAACATCGAATGGTCGGCGGAGATCCCCGGCCTGGGATGGTCTTCGCCCATCGTCGCCGGGAAGAACGTTTTCCTTACCACGGTGACCACCGAAGGCAAAGCGAAACAGCCACAGAAAGGGACTACCTATTCCAATGACTACGTGGCCGAACTCCAGAAGCAGGGCTTGCAGGAGAAAGAGCTGATCGAGAAATTGAAGGAGCGCGATTTCGAACTGCCGGACGAAGTCTCACTGCACTACTTTCTCTATTCCGTGGATCTGGAGTCAGGCAAGATCAACTGGAAGCGGGAGTTTTATACGGGCAAGCCTCCAGGGGGGCGGCATCGCAAAAACAGCTTCAGTTCGGAAACACCCGTCACAGACGGCAAGCGGGTCTACGTGTACATCAATAACCTGGGCGCCTTCGCCTACGACTTCGAAGGCAAACAGGTCTGGACTACGCGCACGGAAGCCTTCCCCACGATTCTCGATTTCGGCACCGGTTCTTCCCCCATTCTTGTGAACGACCTGGTTGTGTTCGTGAATGACACGGAGAAGGAACAGTTCATCGCGGCCCTTGACAAAAGCACCGGCAAGCAGGTGTGGCGCACCAATCGCTCGATCCACGTGAAGGGCGCTGACCGGCAGACCGGCTGGTCGACTCCGTACGTTTGGAAGCACAAGGAGCGGACGGAGATTGTGACGGTCGGCCCCGGCGCGGCCATCAGTTACGATCTGGAAGGCAAGGAACTGTGGCGGTTGGGTGGAATGTCGCCTATGCCTGTGCCAAGTCCTTTCGCCTACGATGGCTTGTTGTATCTCAACGGCGGCACTGGCAAAGGCCTGGCTGCGGTGAAACCTGGCGCGAGCGGTGACCTAACCACGCCCGATGGCGCCGCGATGCATGGTCATGTGGCCTGGTCGCAGCCCAAAGCAGGAACGTATCTGCCGACCGAACTGGCCTATGACGGCGGATTGTATGTGCTGACGCACACGGGCGTCCTGACGCGTTTCGATGCGAAAACAGGCGTGCAGAGCTATAAGACCCGCGTTGGCGAAGGCGGGGATTTCACGTCCTCCCTTTGGGGCTACAACGGCAAGGTTTTTTGCATCAACGAGGAAGGCCGGACGTATGTGGTGAAGGCCGGCGAGAAATACGAATTAGTGGCGACAAACGATCTGGGCGAGATGGCGCTGGCAACACCGGCGATGATAGCCGACCGGCTGATTCTGCGGACTGACAAGCACCTGTGGTCGATCCGGAATACAAGCGTCAAAAAGGCTCGTTGAGCAAGTCTCATTTATGGAGATCCGAACTCTACAGGAGTCCGGCGCCACGGCTTGGTGGCACCTGCGGCTTGAGGCCTTGCGCAATGAGCCATACGCCTTTGGAAAAGCAGTTGAAGAGCACTTGGCAACTACGATCGAATCCGCGGCTGGCCGCTTTCGCGACGTTGGAGAAGGTAACTTCCACTTCGGGGCATTCGACGACGGTAAGTTAGTTGGAATCTCGGTCTTCATCCGCGACACCGCGGTTAAAGAACGACACAAAGGCCGCATCTTCGGTGTGTATGTGGCGTCGACGCACAGGCGGCAAGGCATCGCCCGAAAGCTGATCATTGCGACCATCGATACGGTGAAGCACGATGCGTCGCTCGAACAGATACTGCTCGCCGTTGCCACGCAGCAGACCGCCGCGCGCCAACTCTACAGCCAACTGGGCTTCCACACGTACGGCACCGAACCGAAGGCGCTGAAAGTCGGCGATGCATACATCGACATGGATTTCATGATCCTCCGCCTTCGCTAAAGTCTTGCTACTATACCCAAAAGGAGCCATCATCCATGCCAACTGCGCAAGAATTGATCGCCGATGTATCGCGTGCCCGCCAGAAAATGTTGGCGCTCGTCACGAATCTTACTCCCTCACAGGCTGCATTCAAGCCATCACCCGTGGAGTGGTCGGTTCTCGAAAACATTGAGCATGTCACGCTGGCCGAAATCACCGGGATCGCGAAAATCTGGCAGGCCGCCGAAGGTCTTCGCGACGGCACTCCCGTATTCATCGGCGAGCACACCAACCGTGGGCTCACGATTGAGGAGATCGTAGCGCGGACCTGGAAGCCGAAAGAGATCGCCCCGCCCATCGCCACGCCGCACATCGGCGGCCCGCTGGCGTACTGGGTCGCTTATTCCAACTCGTGCCAACTGGTGCTGGAACAACTCATCCCAGCGCTTGACGGCCTCGACCTCGCCGAAGTGATCTTCCCGCACTTTCTATGCGGTCCGCTGGATGCTGCGCAGCGGCTGGAATTCCTGCGCTTTCATATCGAGCGGCATTGTGGGCAGATCGAGCGGTTGCTCCTGGCTTAGAGTAGATATACTAAGAATATGCCGCTCAAGGTACGAGAGGTAATCAGGGATTTAGAAAACTCCGGGTGGAAACATATTCGAACCAATGGTGATCATCGGGTATTCAGCAGCCCCGATGGCCGAATCACCGTGGTGTCAGGGAGACTCGGGGACGATGTGCGGACGGGCACGTACCGTGCGATTTTGAGGCAAACTGGGATTAAGGGGGACAAATAATGATCCGCAAGTATTCACTGGTGATTGAGCGTGGGCCGACTGGACATAGCGCCTACGTGCCAGAACTCCCATCAATACTCGTGACTGGTAATTCAGATAGCGAATTAACACGCCGTGCATCTGAGGCGATCAAACTGTACTTCGACGTCTTGCGAGATACAAGATCGGCAACTTCGGAGTTGCTGGAGATCGAGGTGGAAGTACCTGTTTAAGTTCACTTGAACTTAAACAGGTACTTAGTTTCTGGCCGTAGGAGAAAGAGCATCCCGGCTAGTATCAAAGCCAGTATTTTCGTCGCGATTCTTTTAGACCCTGTTCAGAAACGAATCCCTTGTGGCAACGCTCACAATAAAAGCCATCCATAAATTGCTCTAACGGCTCAGGGCGAAGTTTATCGGGTTGAACATCATCTGCACGCAGAGATGAAAAATAGGCCGCTCGAGTATCCTCGTCCGGCGCCGCAACCCATGCTTGGTCGATGAGTATCAGCTTGCTGCGAAGCGATAACGAACACCCACATTTCGGGCAAAGTTCATCTCCCGATGATGCGACGAAGCGCGCATGCTCTGCTTGTTCACTCATATCGCAAACTCTCCACCGGATCAATCTTCGCGGCATTCCGTGCCGGATAAATTGTCGCCACGTAACTCACCAGCAGCGCCGCGCCCATCACCCAAAACGCATCCAGAAACCGAGGCTCAAACGGCACGAAGCTCAGCGAATACAGCTCCTCGTCCAGCCGGATCCACTGGTAGTGATTGGCCAGGAAACTCAACGAATACCCCAATATCAGGCCAATCACAGTCCCGGCCGCGCCAATCATCAAACCCTGCATCATGAAGATGCGCCGGATCTGCTCTTTCTTCGCCCCCATCGACACTAAGATCGCAATATCGCGGTGCTTTTCCATCACCATCATCACCAGACTAATCAGGATGTTCAGGCCGCCGACTAGCTGAATCAGACTAATCGTAATCAGAGTAACTACGCGGTCCATCTTCAACGCTCCGAGTAACTGCTTATTCTGCTCTTGCCAAGGCGTCGCAGCCAGCTTATCGCCGATGATCGACTCAGCCGCACGGGCAATCTCTGGCGCGCGATCCACGTCTGCCACTTTCAGCTCAATGGAGTTCACAACATCATCAAGCGAGAAGATCTTCTGCACGGAGGGCATGGAAGTAAATGCCCACTTGGCATCCAAATCATAAAAGCCGGATTCGAAAATGCCCACCACCCGCATCTTGTAGTAACTAGGCCGCGGCCCAAGCGGAGTCATCTCACCCTGCGGGCTGATCACATGCACAACGCTGCCCAGCATCATACCGGTCTTCTGCGCCAGCTTCGACCCCATGATCAGCGTATCTGGCTTCTCCAGGTCCTTCAGCGACCCCTGCTTGATGTTAGCCATCACCTCGCCGCGGCGCTGCTCCATCTCCAGATCAAGTCCCTTGATCACTCCGCCATCGCCCTGGCTTGGCCCGGTGAAGAACACGTAGCCATAAAGCGCCGGCGCTGCGCTAGTGACCCCGGGCACTGAAATCAGCTTCTTCTGCAAGTCCTGCCAATGCTCAATACCCGAGCCAGGAGTACGCTCCAGAATGCTCACATGCGCCGTCGCTCCCAACAGATTCCGCTCCAACGTCCCGCGGAATCCATTGGTCACGCCCAGAGCAATGATCAGCGCCATAACGCCCGCCGCCACGCCGATCACGGAGATCACTGTGATCACCGAAATCATGGTCTGCTTGCGCTTGGCCATCAAGTAGCGGCTGGCGACGAAGAATTCAAATCCGGGCGATTTCATTCCACCTGCCGCAAATCGTCAATCAGGTCGATCTTGCCTTCCGGCCGCAGCAGCGGGAACAGAATCACATCGCGGATCGACCGCGAGTTGCTCATCAGCATCGCGATGCGATCGATGCCAAGCCCCTCGCCACCGGTCGGCGGCATGCCGTAGCACAGCGCCCGCACGTAGTCCTCGTCCATCTGGTGCGCTTCCTCGTCACCCTTGGCTATCATGCCCAACTGCATCTCGAAGCGCCGCCGCTGTTCCTGCGGATCGTTCAACTCAGTGTATGCGTTGCCGATCTCCATGCCAGCGGCGAAGACCTCAAAGCGCTCCACGAAATCCGGCTCATCCGGCTTGTTTTTGGAAAGCGGCGACATCTCCACCGGATAGTCGTAGATGATCGTCGGCTGCACCAACTGGCTCTCGGCCACGCGCTCGAAGATCTCCACCAGCGCTTCGCCCGCTGTCGACTTATGCGAGTGCTGTGCCAGCCAGGCCGGGTCCTTCACCTGCTCCATAGTCGGCTTGCCTTCACCCTGCCAGAATTCGATCACGGCCTCGCGCATGGAGAACTTCCGCATGTTGCCCCAGTCCAGTTGCTCGCCCTGATACTCGACCACGGTGCCGCCGGTGGAATCGATCGCCACCTGCTTCAAAAGCTCCGCCGTAAAATCCATCAAGCCCAGATAGTCCGTGTAGGCCTGATAAAACTCCAGCATCGTGAACTCCGGATTATGCTTGATCGAAATCCCCTCGTTACGGAAGTTGCGATTGATCTCATACACCCGATCCAACCCGCCCACAACCAACCGCTTCAAGTACAATTCCGGCGCGATGCGCAGATACAAATCCACGTCGAGCGTATTGTGATGCGTGACAAACGGACGCGCCGCCGCCCCGCCGTAGAGCGGTTGCAGCATCGGCGTTTCAACTTCAATGAAGTTCTTGGCTTCCAGTTGCCGCCGCAGCGAACTGACCACTTTGCTGCGCGTCACGAAGGTCTTGCGCACGTCTTCATTCGAAATCAAATCCAAATAGCGCTGGCGGTACCGCACTTCCACGTCTTCCAGACCATGCCACTTTTCCGGCATCGGCAGCAGTGTCTTGGAAAGGAACTCCAGACTTTCCGCATGCACCGTCAACTCACCCGTACGAGTACGGAACAGGTAGCCTTCCACGCCCACCAGGTCGCCGATATCGAGAAGTTGATACAGCTTGAAATCGCGCTCCGGCATGGCATCGATTTTGATGTACACCTGGAACTTCGCGCCGTTCTGCGCGATGTGCATGAACCCCGCTTTGCCCTTGCCGCGCAAGGACTGAATGCGTCCGCACAGCTTGACCTGGATACGTGGCTCCAGTTCTTCCGCCGTCTTTTCCGAGAACTTCTCCAGAATCTCAGGCAGCGTATGGCTGAAGTCGTACCGCTTGCCATAGCCCCGGTATCCCAGTGCTTCGATCTCGTGAATGCGTGCTACACGCTGTTTTAAAAGCTCTTGTTCGAGCGACAATTCGATCTCCCTCTGAAAAACTTATTATAATTGACGATTGCGCTCTCTCTCCATCATCATTCCGGCTTTCAACGAAGAAAGCAGGCTTCCAGTCACGATTGAGGCCTTGAAAACTTACCTCGCAACGCAGCAATTCGCATTCCTGGAAGTAGTGGTTGTCGACGACGGTTCGCGTGACGGCACTGCCGCACTGGTTGAACGGGTGGCTGCGGAATGGCCTGTCGTGCGACTGCTGCGCAATCCGGGCAATCGCGGTAAGGGCTTTTCCGTGCGCCACGGCATGCTCGATGCGAAGGGCGAGTGGGTATTGTTTTCCGATGCCGATCTCTCGGCCCCGATTGGAGAGGTTGAAAAATTGTTGCAGTGCGTCGAAAAGACCGGAGCCGACATCGCCATCGGCTCGCGCGCGCTGGACCGCTCGCTGGTCAGCAAGCACCAGGGCGCGATGCGCGAAATCTCCGGCCGCTTTTTCAATCTTGTGATGCGGGTAGTGGCAGGCTTGCCGTTTCACGACACGCAGTGTGGATTCAAGCTCTTCCGCCGCGGCGCTGCGCAGGATGTATTCAGCCGCCTGCAGATCGACGGCTTCGGCTTTGACGTCGAAGCGCTGTTTATTGCCCGCAAACGCGGCTTTAAGTCCATTGAGGTACCCGTCCGCTGGGCCAATGTGGAAGGCACCAAGGTCAGCCTGTTCAATGGACTCACCGCATTCGCCGACCTCGGCCGCATCCGCTGGAACGCAATCCGCGGGTTGTACAGGTAACGGGTTTTAGTTTTCGCCGTTCAAAGCGATCGCCAAGCCGCCCAATGAGGTGGCCGACATCGACCACGGGCTCGACGATCCCCAGACAACGCCGCTGCCCCAAACCACGCCCGATCCCCATACTACGCCTGTGGAGCCCACCTGGGTCGATGATCCCCAAACTACACCCGAACCCCAAACCACGCCGCTGCCCCACACCACACCAGATCCCCACACGACACCTGAGCCGGTGACAACGCTCACTGTATTCGTGGTCTTGTTGTAGGAAGCCGTGGGCGAGAGCGCTGGCAGGCCGGCCTTAGGCACGTCGCTACTGGCGATCGCCGCGGCGATGTCCACATAGCCCGTGCCAACGGTGAACACATCTGTTTCCGTCGTGTAAGTAACTCCGCTATCGACAACCGTAGCTGTCGCTTTCGGCATCTTGTACGAAGTCTTCATCAGAATCGCTTTTACCTGATCGGGCGTAAGCGAAGAGTTCTTCTGAATCAGCAGTGCAGCCGCGCCGCTGACCACTGGCGTAGCCATACTGGTGCCACTAAGCCGGAAGTAGATGTCGCAGTTATTGGTGTCTCCCCAGTTGGTCCAGTAGTTATCCAGAATTTTATTGGTTGTGAAGTTCAAATCAATGTAACTCTGGCTGGAAGAGATCGACACCACACGGTTGCCCGGAGCCACCAAGTCAGGCTTCACTATGAAGTCAACCGCGGTGGGCCCTTTGGAACTGTAGCTTGCGGGTGAATCATCGTTCTTTGCCGCCGTGCTGTTCTGCTTCATTGCGCCTACGGTGATCACGTACGGGTCGTTCGCCGGAGCATTGATGGTGCCATAACCCTTCGTACCCTTGGAGTTGTCACGGCCGTTATTGCCCGCTGCTACCACAACCACTATGCCTGCTTTCCAGGCCGCTTCCACTTGCTGGCAAAGCGGATCCAGCTTGTAACTCTCAAATACCGGGCGTCCAAGTGATAAGTTGATCACCCGAATGTTGTAAGTGCTCTTTAGATTGATCGCCCGCTGAATGGCCGCGATCACGGCGCTATCCGTGCCCGAACCAGTCTTATCCAGGGCGCGCATGATCACCAGGCCCACACCCGGAGCGATTCCCTTAAATGTACGAGTAAAACTGGGCCCTGTGGAAGATGCGGCGCTGCCACCCAGAATGCCGGCCACATGCGTACCGTGTCCGTAATCGTCGTAGGTGTAGTGCAGGCCCGAGAAATCCTCCTGATAAACCACATGCGATTGAATATCATTATGCAAGGCCAGGCCGCTATCGATAATCGCCACGCCTATGCCCGTTCCGTCATATCCATAGTTCCATGCGGCCTGCACGCCCGTGGTCAGCGCAACCTGATCCATGTGCGCAGTCAGAGGCCGGTCGGGCGAAACGTAGGCCACATTCGGATCCGCGGCCAACGCCGCAAGATCCGCACCACGCACTCGATAGTGCGCTGCGCGAATATGCCCGAACTCGCGCTCCAGACGTGCCCCGTAGCGCGCCAGTCGCCGGTGGGGCGCAGCTTGGGCGTGCGCGGAATATTGCACAATCACGTTATGTGTCGAAAGCGCATCTAGACCGGCAAGGTCCGGCGACATCTTCGATTCAGGGGCCTGCGCAAGCAGGCTCCCAAAAGACAGAATGGCAAAACCGAATTTTAGAAAGGCAGAGGCGAACATAATATTTGCCTTTACTCTAAGCAGCTGAGGTGCCAAAGCAGCCGGCGCGTAAATGCTTGAAATTAAATAGTCACAATCAGCGGCAGGTAGACAAGTTGTCCCCGTCAGGGACAATACGCCAGTTCCCTTAGACGTGACATTTTGCCGTAGCCCCGGAGGTAGATAGAGAAATTGCAGGGCCAACTGGCACCGCCCCGCCCACTGCGCGACACGAAGACAAGGCTTCCCGCCATGACGCATAATAAGCCTTACATGTCCATTGAGGAGCCACTCACCGATGATCGAGTCCAACGAACCACGCTCACTGCCCGAGAACGCCTACAAACCCCTCCCACCGGGCGCCACCTATAAGCCCATCATCCCGGCCACGGAAGCGCCGCCCGAGCTCACCGCCCGCTCCATTGGATGGGGAGTCTTCTTCTGC
>CAIRSA010000512.1 GCA_903881085.1 uncultured Acidobacteriia bacterium | reverse complement strand
GTCTATCGCTACATGGCCAGTGGTTATCAACTGGCAAACCAATTCGAATAGAACCTCTTGAGACCTCTCTGCCTGACTGCGAACGATTCTACATCATCGGGCCCGCGAGCAATAAAAACTCGCGGGTCGCGGCGCCCCCATTTTAAACGACGTGGGGCAGAGCGGTACTCCAATGTCGCTTACATTGACCAGAATGACGCGTCGCATTTGGAGTCTGAAACCTTTCTTTGGCCGTTTTCTTGTCCGCCATAGCTTTGGCGAAGGTGGATGCCGAAAATGGGCTGTCTGACCCCAATTGCCCTCCGCCGCATAAGCGGCAATGTAAGCGACATTGGAGTGGTACTCTGCGGATGAGTGGCACTTGTCCAGCAAAACTAACTAAAACAACGCCATCAAAGCATCCGCAAACAACCGCATCCCAAACGCGTTCGGATGATTAATCGCATTCACCATCAGCGTGTTATAAGGCACACCCTGCCGCCACAATCTCCCATACCGCAACGACGCATCTGCCAGCGCCACATCATGCTTCGCAGCAAACTGCCGCAGCCCCGCCACATAAGGCCGAGGGTCCTCATCCACCTCGCGCTCACGCGTCAGCGCCATCCAATCGGGGCGCACATAATGCGGCGTAAGAATGATCCAATCCGCGCCAATTTCTTTGAAGTCGGCCAGCAGTTTGCTATACCGCTCTTCAACCTGCTCCGGCTTCAACCCCGCATCGTTGACAAACTCCGAAATCACCACATCCGGCTTCACGCCAAGCACCGTCTCTTTGTAGTTATGCACGCTCCCCGGAGGCTCCTTCAAATAGGTGGAGGTATTCCGCCCGCCCCATGCCTGCGTCAGCAATTCAATCTGAGCCTTGGGAAACTGCACGCGCAGTCGCGCCACAAATTGCTCCTGCCAGTGGTCGGCCCTCGGCAGATAAGCGCCATCGGTCACGCTATCGCCCCATGCCAGAATCCGCACCGGACGCCCGCTATTCAATCGCTCAATCACGCGAGCAATCGTAGCACTCCGCACCAACTTGCGCTCTGGATAAGCAAGCTCCAGTACAGGGAACAGATGATCGCCCTCCAACTTCGTGATGAACCCCGGAATGTAGACGCTCCCGAGATTCCGCTCACCAGCGCGAACCGCAGGCGCAGCCGGAGCAGCCGCGCGCGGTTCACCTTGCCGCACAGTAACACTCCCATCGGGACTCAGCACCACCGCATCCAGCCGCATCAACGAATACCGGTAGCTCGCATAAACATCCTGATCGGCCTTGATGCTGCTGCCTTCCAGCCGCCCGAACGTGCCCCACACCAGATCGGCCTCATAGTCCTTGCCCTTCACCAGCACCGCCGCATCCGGTTCCGGCCCGGCGCGCAACACCAAGCTCGCTTCGTCCAGCAGATGCGCACTCGTCGTCTCCTGCGCCTTCACCCCGCGCAACTGCGCGCCCTTCACCCAGCCACCAACCTTCGGATTGAACATTGGCACCGCCGTGTACTTCTCCGTCGAAACGCTGATCATAACCGCCGGAGTCACACGGACTACATGGCTGTCTCGTCCAGGTACGGTGACGCGCACATCCCAGTCGCCCTTCAGCTCAAACTTCGAGGGCTCTTGCGCCATCGCGGCAGACAACAGTAGAAGCGCACAAGCCGCTTCGGCGCTGCGATATAACGCAGTAGAGGCTTGACGTCCCAGGCGCCGAAGCGAGTCTGTTGTGCGCGAGTTCAAAAAATGGCAAACACTCAGCATCCCACGATTCTATCGTGTTCCTTACGATATGCTCGTACTAGAGATGGAGCGCCTCCTCCTCATCATCGAACTCGCCCCAATTGCCCAAGCCCAATCCCCAGACGCGGACGAGTTAGTCCGCAAAATGCAAAGCCAACTTACCGCGCAATCGGTTGCGGTATACGCGCAACTTCTTCGCTAACAATCAACTTCGTCTTCGTGCCGCCGACGTGGATCTCCTGGATGGAACTCTTACCGCCCTCTGTCTTATACAGCACACTGCTGGCGTCATATTTCTTAGCCACATTTTCCACTTTCACCGGCGCTTCGATGACTGTTTTCCCACTCTTAATCGTGACTTTATCGCCATTCACGACGAGTTTATATTCGCCCGGATTCAGCTCCGTGCCATTGATCTGAGCCTTCTGTAACAACTTGAAGTTATGGCTCTCCGCCGCTGCCAGCGCGAAGCTAACCGTGGCTAAACACAATACGAGCATCTTATTCTTCATGGAAATAACTCCTGGTTTGTTTTTGGATTTTGTACGCTTAGTAGCGTTCCACTGATATATACGAACCACTATCGAATTAGTTCCGAAAGTTCCTCAATAACTTTTGCATGAATTTCTGGGTCCGTGCCGAATCCGTGAAACCACCTCACCGACGCGTCCTTGCGGAACCAGGTCCACTGCCGCTTCGCATAACGCCGCGTTTCCATCTGCGTATCCGCGATCGCTTCGGCCAGCGTCAACTCCCCTGCCAAATACTGTAGCGACTGTTTATAAGCAATCGCCTCAAATGGCTTCGAAGAGGATGGATATCCCAACTGTTGTATTTCGCGAACCTCATCGAGCAGGCCGTTTGAGAACATCGCCGCGGACCGCTCGTTGAGTTTTGCATACAAATCTTCCCGCGAAGGATTCAACCCAATCGTAATCAAACGGTAACCAAGCAACGGATCTTTGCCCGCCTGGAACAACTCCGTTTGCGGCCGCCGCGCCAGCAACACCGTCTCCAATGCCCGAGTCGTCTTGTTCACATCGTTCGGATGAATCCGCTTACCCGCCGGCGCGTCAAACCGGCTCAGCAAGCGATGCAGCGATCCCGGCCGCCGCAATTGTCTTGCCGCCAGCGCCGCACGCAGGTTCTCATCGCGCGGGGGCCCATCGGATAACCCCTCAATCAAGGCCCGCAGATAGAAGCCTGTCCCTCCGGCAACCACTGGAAAGTCGATGCGCCCCAGCGCCTCACGCCCCCGTTGGCAATAATCGCCCGCCGTAAACAACTCATCGGGATTCACTATGTCAATCAGATGATGCGGAATCCCCCGCCACTCAGAACGCGGCAGCTTCGCCGTCCCAACATTAAAGTGACGGTAAACCTGCAGCGAGTCGCAGTTGACCACCTCACCGCGAAACTCCTCGGCTACCCGTATCGCTAGATCGCTTTTACCGCATCCGGTCGGACCAACAATGGCAACAAGAGGCTTCACTACAGGACATTGTCACATAAAGGTAACCAACCACCCACGTCAAACAACGACGAACCATTCGGGGACGGAGCCGCCTGTCCCAAGCATCGCGGGTGGACAGTTGGCTCCGTCCCATCACGAGATCTCCCCACCCCAACCCCCTCCGTCACATAAAGGTAACCAACCGCCCCGTTCAGACATCCAACTTAACAACGTACTTGGGCATCGTGTGCCCCTCGGCGTCAATGTATACTGGTTGCAAGGCGAAGGAATGACCCCAAATCGTTTTATCACAACATTAACTGTTCTGGCCCTGACCATCCCCGCATGGGGGCAGGATGCCGCGGAAAAGAAAGTCGACCGCGCGGAGGCCTATTATAACTTTGCAATGGGGCATCTCTACGCCGAAATGGCGGGAGCCTACGGCGGCCGCAACGGCGAGTACCTCAACAAAGCGATAGGCCACTATAAGGCCGCCATCAAGGCCGACCCCAGCGCCACCTTCCTCAGCGAAGAGCTCTCTGACATCTATATGCAGGCGGGCAAGACGCGCGAAGCCGTCATCGAAGCCGAAGAGGCCATCAAGAACAACCCCGACGACCTAAGCTCGCGCCGCATCCTAGGCCGCATCTACACGCGCATGATCGGCGACCCGCAGGCCAAAACCGTAAATGAGGAGATGGTGAAAAAGGCCATCGACCAATTCCTTGCGGTAACCAAGAAGGCTCCCACCGACGTCGAATCCTGGCTCACGCTCGGCCGCCTCTACAAGCTCTCGCAAAATTCCGTTGATTCCGAAAAGGCCTATAAGAAGGTACTCGATATCGACGCCGGCAACGAAGACGCACTGACCGGCCTCGCCCTCGTCTACTCCGATCTCGGCGATACCGTTCGCGCCACCGAACTCCTGCGCAAGGTCGCCGACAAGAACCCTTCGCTCCGCACGCTGGAAGCACTCTCCGGTGCTTATGAACAGATGCGCGAATACGGCCTCGCAGCCGAAACCTTGAAGAAGGCCATGGAACTGCGCCCCGATTCACCCGAAATCAAGCGCGCCCTCGCCACCAACCTGCTGCTCGCCGATCAGGCGGACGCGGCATTGAAGCTCTTCAAGGAACTACTCGCCGAGGATCCCAAGGACGTCGGCGCCCTTCTCCGCATTTCGCAAATTCAGCGCCAGAAACACGATTTCCCCAAAGCCTGGGAAGCGGCGAAGATGGCGCGCGAGATCGACCCCAACAACCTCGAAATCCGTTATAACGAAGTCACCCTCTACGAAGCCGAAGGCAAACTGAACGAAGCCATCACGGAGATGAAGGAAATCATCGGCCCAACCCCGAAGCGTGCCGTCAGCCCCGGCGAACGTGGCAATCGCATTATTCTGCTCGAACGTCTCGGTGTTCTCTACCGTCAGAACGACCAGCCCAAGCAGGCCGTAGACACTTTCCGCCAGATCGGCGAACTCGACCCCGAAAGCGCACCGCGCTCCGCCGCGCAGGTGATCGACACCTACCGCCAGGCCCGCGACCTTAACAAGGCGTTGGAAGAAGCCGACTCTGCCGTGAAGCGTTACCCCAACGACCGCACGCTCAAAATGGTGCGTGCCAACGTCCTCTCCGAGGCCGGCAAGTACGATCAGGCCGTCACCGAGTTGAAAACCATGCTCGACGGCAAGAGCGACCGCGAAATCCATCTCACGCTCGCCCAAACCTACGAAAAGCAAAAGAACTTCGTGGAAGTGGAAAAGTCGATCGATGCAGCCGAAAAGCTCTCCGAATCGAAAGAAGAGAAGGAAGGCATCTACTTCACTCGCGGCGCGATGCTCGAAAAGCAGAAGAAATTCGATCGCGCCGAGCAACAGTTCCGCAAGGTGATCGAAGTGAATCCGAACAACGCCTCGGCCCTCAACTACCTGGGCTACATGTTCGCCGACCGCAATATGAAGCTCACCGAAGCGCATCAGATGATCACCAAGGCGCTCGAGCTCGACCCCAATAACGGCGCCTATCTCGACAGTCTTGGCTGGGTTCTCTTCCGCATGGATAAGTTGCCCGAAGCCGAAAAGAACCTGAAGATGGCCATTGAACGCACCGGCAAAGATCCCACGGTCTATGACCACCTGGGCGACGTGCAGTTCAAGCAGGGCAAGATCAAGGAAGCCATCGCACAGTGGCAGCAGTCGTTAAAGGAATACGAAACCGCGCCGGCCAGCGAACGCGACCCCGTTGAGGTCGCCAAGGTTCAGAAAAAGCTCGATAGCGCCAAAGTTCGCCTCGCCAAGGAAGGCAAGAATTAGCATTTGCTGACCTCTTTATCGGCTGTGCCGGGCCTGCGTCTTTTAGAAGACGAGCCGCTGTCGAATCACACCAGATTCGGCATCGGGGGCCTGGCCCGCCTCCTCATCGAAACCAGCGATCCACAGGCTTTCGATCAGGCTCTTCAAATCCTTCGCGCCTCCAACGCACTCCACGAAATTATCGGCGGCGGCACCAACCTCATCGTTTCGGACAAAGGCTTCGACGGCGTCATTCTGAAATACTCAGCCGATGCCATCTCGGCAGCCGGCACCACTGTCACCGTCGCCGCGGGGGCAATCCTCCAACATCTGGTCGACTTCACGGTAAACCGCGGCCTGCGCGGCTTCGAAACACTGGCCGGAATCCCCGGCTGGGTAGGTGCAGCCATCTACGGCAACGCCGGAGCCTACGGCCACTCCATCTCCGAACGCGTCCATAAGGTAACCTTCACCGACGGCCGCGAGACCGGTCTTTTCACCAACGCCGAATGCGAATTCCACTACCGCGAAAGCATCTTCAAGCGGAATAAAGAATGGATCATTCTTAGCGCCGAAATGGCGATGCTGCCCGGCTCACGTGAAGAACTCATTCAAACCGCCGCAGGAATTGTCAAAGAGCGCAATGCAAAATTCCCGCCGGCGATGAAGTGTGCCGGCAGCATCTTCAAAAATTTCATGCTCGCCGATCTCAGCATCGAAGTGCCCGCCAAAGTAGTCCGCGAAGGCAAGGTTCCGGCTGCGTACTTTCTTGAACAGGTAGGCGCAAAGGGCTTTCGCATCGGCGGCATCGAAGTGGCCAGCTATCATGCCAACCTCATCTACAACACCGGCAGCGGCACCGCAGCCGAGTTGTGCCAACTCATCGACGAACTGAAGCACCGCGTGCGCCAGCAGTTCGCCATCGACCTGCAAGAAGAAGTCCAATACGTGGGCGACTTTTAACCATGAAATTATATCTGCTGTTTCTCGCAGCTCTCGCCCAGGCAGCAGACGTCAACGTGTCGTCCATCGCTGACCTCCAAACAGCCATCAAAAATGCAAAGGCTGGCGACGTCCTCATCCTCGCCAATGGCACCTATCTCAGCAGTTCCATCAACATCACCACCGGCCTGATCACGGTCCGCTCCGCCACGCCCGGGGGAGTCTTTCTGAACGGCGCAACCAGCATTACGATACCGGCCAGTAACGTAACCCTCAGCGGCTTCCAATTCACCAACGGCAGCATCCCTGGCTTTGTTGTCGACGTGAAGGGCAGCAACAACACCCTCACCCAACTCAACTTCAACGGCTTCTCCGCGCAAAAGTACGTCGTCTTCCGCCAAGGCTCACAACGCAATTCCATCACGTATTCGAACTTCCAGAACAAGCCAGCGTCCGCGCCAATCGGCAATCTGGTTGAGAGTGAAGCCGACCCGAGCGTCCCCGGCTATCACGTCATCAGCCACAACACGTTCCAGCACATGCCAGGCAAAGGTGGCGATAACGGCAACGAATGCATCCGCCTCGGCGATGGCTCGCAGTCGACGTTTGTCTCGCGCACACTGGTCGAGTTCAACTACTTCACTGATACGGGACTCGGCGACAGCGAAGAGATCTCCGTCAAATCACGCGAAAACGTGATCCGCTATAACACCATGCGCAACAACCCGGAAGCGATGCTGGTCTTCCGCAACGGCGATAACAACATCGCTTACGGCAACTTCTTCATCGACGCCGGCGGCATCCGCGTCAAGGAATCGAACAACATTTTCTGCTATAACAACTACTTTGAACGCTCCGGCGTCGGCGGCTCCATGAACGCCGTCACCTACGAGCAACTGAACAACAGCCTGCAGGACATCAACTTCTTTCACAACACCTTTGTCGAATCCGGCTTGATCCTATTCAACCCCGGCGCGACCAATAACACCTGGGCCAACAACCTCATCAGTAAAAGTTCCGGCCCGATTTTCAGCGGCACAGCCGATGGCATCAACTGGACTGGCAACATGTACAGCGGCACGCCCGGCATCGCGATCCCGCAAGGCATCACCGCCTTTAACGACCTTGGCCTCAACCTCAACGCCACGCGCTATTACGGCCTCACCGCCACCTCGCCCGCCATCAACGCCGGCGTAACCTTTCCCACAATTCTCGACATCAGCGGCCTCGACGCCGATTACACGATAGGGCTCGATCTCGCCGGCCAAACTCGCGACGCGCGCAAAGACGTTGGCGCCATCGAATTCAACACCACCGGCACAGCCATCAACCGCCCGCTCGCACTCGCCGACGCAGGCCCATCGTATCTTGTCAGCCCAATTCGCCTCTTCAACGCCGCGGGCTTTCAGGAAGGCATCTTCGCGCAGGACTCCATCGTCACTATGTTCGGCGCAGGCCTCGCCGACGCGGCGGTAAACGTAACCGACAGCAAAGGCGCCACCCGCC
Organism: uncultured Acidobacteriia bacterium; assembly: GCA_903881085.1. GTDB lineage: Bacteria > Acidobacteriota > Terriglobia > Bryobacterales > Bryobacteraceae > CAIRSA01. The sequence continues at coordinate 6,474 of CAIRSA010000512.1, read as the reverse complement.
TCGCACAGATCTTCTTCGCCAGCGATGGGCAGGTAAACTTCCTCGTCCCACCCAGCACCGCCACAGGCCAGGCCGTCATCACTGCCGGAGCCGCCAAAACCACCTCCGCCACAATCACAACCTCCGCACCCGGCATCTTCACATTGAACGGCCTCTCCACCGTGCCAGCAGCCTTCTATCTACGCGTCGATGCAGCAGGCCAGCGCACCCAGGACCTGGTCTTCGACCCCGCCAAGCAAAACGTAATCGACATCCCCCGCGCCGCCGGCGACCAACTTTATCTGCTCCTCTACGGCACCGGCTTCCGCAACACAACAGCCAAGAAGGTGACGGCCACAGCGAACGGCCAACCCGTCCCCGTGCTCGGCGCAGTGGCCCAAGGCCAATACCCCGGCCTCGATCAAATCAACATCGGCCCACTGCCAGCCAACCTGGCCTCTGGCCCCGTCACCGTGCGCCTCTACGCCGACGTAGCAGTGGCCAACGTGATCACCGTCCGCCTTCAATAACGATCAGAGAAGGCGTAAGGTGGAATTGCCCATTCCACGCCTCATCTACTCTCTTCTTCTGCTCGCCCTCACCGCCCGTGCGCAACAAACCATCGCCTTCGACTACTCCATCGCCGGTCGCATCCGCATCTCCGCTCGCGACTACGAAATCGCCCTTGCGAATTCGAACGGAGCCATCTTTTCTCCGGATTCAATGGCTTCCATCGCTAGAGCGTCCAGTTCGGAAATAGCGACCTCGGCGTCTTCGTCATCCGTTGCCACCCGCTCAAGCCAGGCTTCCACGGGGATCCCAGCGGTCGCGGCGCGCTGGCGCAGCCGCCGTTCCAATTGGGGTTGAATTGTGATCGCCATACTTTGATGATCCTGGAAAAAGCAGTTGTCCGTAAATTCTGCGGGAATGTACGACTCTGCAAACCGGAGACTGCCTCCATGTTTCGGGCGTCTTTTGCCGGAATCATGCGGGCTGTCCCCGGTTTGCCCCCCGCGAGACGGCCCGCAATAAGAGTCACCCGGCAGGTGACGAGCACGTTGCATGCAACCGATGCCAAATGTTTGAGATACCTTTTCTAGATACGTTCAACTGCTTCTTCCCGGATGCTTCTAACCCTGGCCGAAGAGATCTTTTTCAACGGCTGTAACCGAACACTGTTCAATTGCGCCTCATGATCAGGTGAGTTCGTTTGTGAGACTCTTGGGTGTTGTCTCAATGTCGATGGTGTTAGCCGCATGCGCACTAGCGCATGATAGCGCGGAAGCCACCGCCGCGATGATTGCCCCGCCTCCCGCACCGGCCCAACCTGCAATCCCAATCTCTACAATCAACGATCAGCGCATGTTCGGCGTAATGCCCGACTACCAGACTGTACGCGATCCGCACTCAAATGTCACCGCAATGACGAGCAAAGAGAAGTGGTACCTCTTGGTGCAAGAGACCATCGACCCGTTCAATATCACCAGCGCGCTGCTGGGCGCTGGTATGTCGCAGATGGGCAACCAGACCCCTAAATACGGCATCGGCACCGTAGCGATGGGCAAGCGCATGGGCGCGGCAGTGGCAGACTTGAACACGCAAAACTTCTTCGCTGTTGGCCTGCAATGCATGCTGCATCAGGACCCGCGTTACTACCGGAAAGGACCGGAATATAACGTCCTAAAGCGAACCGTTTACTCCATCAGCAGGCTGGCCATCATCCGCAAGGACTCAGGGAAAGACACCTTCAACAGCTCGGGACTGTTCGGAATGGCCCTGGGCATTGGGGCTTCCAACCTCTACTACCCGTCAGCCAGCGCCAACACCGGCGTGATGATGGGGCGTCTGAATTCCAGCCTGCAAAGCGGCGTGATCGGCAACTTGATGTCGGAATTCTGGCCTGATATCCAGCAGAAATTCTTCCACCGCCGGCATCACTAACCCACCTCACTGCTGATGTTGCCTGCGCAGCACCGCCGGATCATCCATCATCGCCGGAGGCTGTGGCTCGGCCGGATCCTTCGCCTTGGCCGGGTCAAATAGGGCCGGATTGATGGGCTGCACCGTGTAAGGTGTGAAGTCGGGCTGTTCTGTGAAGCAATCGGCCAGATCGCTGGCCGCGGCGTCGAACAGATTCAGCGGGTCCATATTAAAGATGCGGAAGATGGTCTTTTGTAGTCCAGGGAAACTCGAGTTCACGTGCGACGCGTAGTTCTTCTTCGCGTACGGCCCGGCCACCATCAGCACGGTACGGTGCGAATCCACGTGGTCCACGCCGCCCTGCGCATCATCTTCGGTGATAAAGACGGCCATGTTTTTCCATTGCGGCGTGTGCGAAAGAAACTGCATGATGCGGCCTAGGGCATAGTCGTTGTCGGCGACGAACGATGCCGGGTACGGGTAGCCGTCTTCGGGGCGCGCCTTATCCATATGATCATTCGGCAAGTGGATGTAGATGAACTGCGGCAGGTCCTTGCCCGGCGCGAGGTACAGCTTGTCGATCTCGGCGATGAACTGCTGGGCGCGGAACTGGTCAGGGATGTTTGTATTGTAGCCGGGGTATTCGCGCGACGTGTTGCGGAACAGCGGCTCAGGCATCGGCACGTTGGTCAGGAAGCGGCCGCCGGTCGGCTTCTGGCCGGGCTTCTCTTCAACCGCCGGCAACTCGAAGCCTTCGCCGAAATTGCGGAAGCTGATGTTGTTGCGTTCGAAATGATGCCAGATCGCGCCCGCCTCCAATTGATTCTCCGGTGGATACGACGAGTTCGATTGCATGAACTGCAAGCGGCCCGGCGCGGTGGTGGGGAAGCGAAACTCCTTGACGCCGCCGCCGGCCATGCGCGAGCTTTCTGTCCAGGCGTTGGGATACGAGCCGACCAGCCAGTGGTGGCCATCGACACTCATTTCGGAATCGGCATAAAAGTTGTCGCTGATGGCCCAACGATTGGCCAGCTCATGATGGTTGGGCGTGACGTTGATGCTGCGAATTTCCGGCCGCGTTTTCAGCACTCCGCGTTCGGGAACGGCGTGGCCCATGCGGCCGAAACGCGCCAGATCCCAGGCAGCTTCCACAATGCCGTTCGAGGCGTTTTGCAAGTCGCCGAAGACTTCGTCGAAAGTACGATTTTCCTTCACGATCATGACCACATATTTGATCTCAACCGGGATGGGCCGCGAAGCTGTCTTTTGAGGGGCGAAGCCGTTCAGCGCAAGCACGCGCGAGGTCATGCGGGGCAGGTCAGTGATTGACGACAGCGTGAACATGGAAATGGCGCCACGGCGAAGATCGCCTTGAAAGCTCGCCTCGATCGCTTTCTGGCGAGTGGCGTTGGGCCCGGTGCCGTGACCGCGCGCATTCGAGACGTAGATATTGTCATCCTGCACGGTAATGCGCGTTGGGAACCACGCCGTCGGAATATGGCCGAGCAGCGTGGATGTTTTGCGATCGATGACAGCCAAGGCGTTGATGCCCGATTCAGCGACCAACAGCCAGTCGCCTGCGATGGCGAGCCCGGTGGGCAACACGCCGCGATACTTCTCCAGGCCGGGGATGCGGATCTCAATCTGGCGCTCGACCTTCAGCGTTTTCGCGTCGATCACCGTAATGGAATCGTTGTGGCCGTTGGTGACATAGATACGTTCCGAAGTGGCCAGCACGCCCGATGGGCTGCTGCCACCGAGCGAGTCTTTGCCGAAGGGGACGCCGGTGGGAATGAAGGCTTCGACTTTTGGCTTGTCGGGATCGGCGACGTTGATCACAGCCAGTGAGTTCGATTCTTTCGCGTTGGGGTCGCCAAGGCCGGGCACATCGACAGGTCCGTTTTCGGTAAGCCGGCGCGCACCGTTTTGTGCGTCGGCGGAAGGAAAGCCGAAGGCCGGGAACGGCAGGCCCGTGCGCAGCGATTGCTTCTTGTCTGCACCAGGGATGGGCGAATACTGGAACATGCCGAGGTTCGTCACGTACGCTCGGCGGCCATCAGGAGAAAGGGTGATCGCGAAGGGCAGGCGGCCGACGCGCATACTGGCCGCGACGCGACGCTTCTTCGTATCAATGGTAACGACGCGGAAGTTCGCCTGATCTACCACGTAGAGCAGGCCGCGGACTTTGTCGAAGGCCATGTCGGCGGAGTAGGAGTCCTTGAATTCGTCGCCGTTCAGATCGATGATCGCTTTGCGGATGCCGGTATCGGGATCGATTACGCGCACGCGGCCGGAGTTGCCTTCCGACGCATAGAGCGTCTTCTCGCCATCGAAGGCAAGACCCATGAAGACGGACTTCCAATCATCGTCATCGTCTTTCTTTTCGTCCTTGTCGCGGCGCGTGGTTGCGACGTAGCGAGTAGTCAGCCAGGAATCCTTATCCTTCTTCAGGACAGTGAGCGAGTAGCCGCCAGGCCCACCATCGGCGGAAACAACGGTGCGTCCATTCGGACTGACGGCGAGTCCCCATGGACCGGGGCCGGTGAGATACTGCAGGCCTGTTGGCGCGATCATGCGTCCGCCGGGAATGACGGATTCGGCGCCGGGGCGACGCGAGGCGGGGCGCGTGCCGGCAGGAGCCGAGTAGTGCTCGGCGTGAAGGCAGGCGGCGACGATGGTTATCAGGACAAGGCGCATCGGAGTATTGTGGTTATAGCATGCAGCGACGAACGTTTCTCTCACTTGCCGGCGCCTGGAGACTGCAATCATTGGATGCGCCAAAGAGGCCGGTGGTTTGGACCCTTGAACATTATTATCTCAATCGGGCGGAAGAAATAATACCTCTAGCAAAAGAACTTTCGCGAGATGGGATTGTGCTTGAGGCGGTGGCAGCGGCGCACATGCCGCAACTGGCGGTTCTGCGTGGGGCTGAGCTGCGCCGTGACGCCACGATCTTCGAACTTAGGCGAGGTAATAGGGAGACCTGTTTGACGCCATATGGAAGCCTGGACGAGCGGGCGAACGCTTGGCGGGAATTCGAGGCTACGCCTACGGAAATCGCCCTATTCAAGCGCTACTTGCACGAAACTGCGGTCATCGGATAGTCAACCCCGCGCGGCTTGCCCTTATCGATACCCTCGATGCGCGCGAATAGTCCGCCTTCCACTTTGCGATAGATGATGCGCTGGGGGAAATCGTGGGTGGGATCTTCGAAGACAACCTCCGTGTCTGTTGATCGGATCATTTTGAAAAGCGTCCCTGGTTGGCCCGGTAGAATCCGCGCTCGGTAGGCAAAGCCGTCGACCGTCTTTTCAATGCGCATGAATTCGCTAAACACGGTTTTGCCAGCTTTGGTAATCCGGCTCGCTCCGAGCATGGTTTCGCCGGCGGGCTTTGACCACTGCTCTTCCGTCAGGAGGGCGCCCTCTTTCACCTCCCAACAACCGCTCATGAAACGGAGAGCGTCCAGTTCAGCGGCGAACGTCGGCGTCAAGCACACAAGTATTGAAAGAAATAGAATTCTCATCACAGCGATTAGATCACAGACTGATATAGAATGGCGGCAGGATGAGATGTGCCCTCTTATTGCTGTGCGCGTTGGCGGCATATGCGGAAGAAGGGTTCGTTTCGCTCGTGCCGAAGAAGAACATCAGCGAACATTGGACTGCGGAGGCAAGGCGCCTGCAGAAGCTTGGACGTTGCGCGCTGGCATTCGAAAATATTTTCGAGCCGCTTGTTCCGCGGTCTTCGACGGCCGAAGGCGTAGACGCGCTGGCGCGGCTGCGCAATCGGCGTTGGCAATCGCGGCAGCTTCCTGCTGAGCGCAGTGATGAAGCAGCCGGTCGCGCGCGTCGTCGCGTTATGCGACATCAAGCCGGATCGGCTAGATAAGGCGGCGACCGGCGCAGCCGCTTCGACTCCGAAGACCACCAGCGACTGGCACAAGATCATTGACGATAAATCGATCGACGCCGTGTACATCGCCACGCCGCCGTATCTGCGCCATCACGGCCTTGAAAGCCGGCAAGCATGTCTATAGAGAGAAGCCCATCGGCACTACGCCGGCGCAAATTCGCGAGCTGTTAAAAACGGCCAAGGCGTCGAAGAAGGTTTTCATGCCTGAGCAGCAGTTGCGGTCGATGATTCAGTTGGGCGACGCGGTGCGTAGGATTCGCGAAGGCTCCATCGGCGATCTGCTGTTCGTAAAAGCGCAGCGCCACGCTTCGGCCGATCTTCCTTACGATGGAGCATCGGGCGACTGGTATTACAACTATCAGAAGTGGGGCGGATATCTGGTGGAACTGCCGGTACGTAATCTTGACTTGTGCAATAAGGTGATTGGAGAGCATCCGACGCGTGCGGCCGGTTTCGGTGGAATCAATATGCACAAAGACGAGCCGAAGGCGTGCGTTATCTATGACCACCAGAGCATCACGTACGACTAAGCCAATGGTGTGAAGTTGTTCAGATCTCCTGATGTCATGCGGCGATTTTCGCTTTGCGTGGAATTCGGATTGAGCCCGGACAACCGCTCCCTTACGGTCGCGGCTCGGTAGCATTGGGAATCTACCGAGC
>CAIRSA010000511.1 GCA_903881085.1 uncultured Acidobacteriia bacterium | reverse complement strand
TGCTCGATGCCGAAGTCCAAGGTGGCAAGGCCCATGCGGCCAAATACAGCCTGCCGCGACTGATCGTCATTCTCAATGCACTGCCGCCAGAACAGCGCCCCCGGTTGGTTCGTGGCGACAATGCCTTTGGCAACGAGCGCGTCATGGCCGAACTCGAAGCGATGGGTCAGCGGTATTTGTTCAAACTGCGTCAAAGCCCCGGTGTCAAGCGGCTGATTGAGCGGCATTGGTCGCGGGCAGACTGGCGGGATATCGGTGAGGGGTATCACGCTGTCGAAGCGGAGCTTGCCCTGTCCGGTTGGAGCTGTGCGCGTCGAGTGGTCGTGGTACGCCGTGCGGTGAAGGACACGCTCGTGATCGAGGGAAAGGAGATGGGCAAACGAGAGAAGCGGCAGCAAAGCCTACACTTTGCCGCGCCACTTCAGCCGGTGAAACTCTGGGAATACGCCGTACTGGTGACAAATTCCGACTACGATCTGGAGGCCATCGGTCAGCTCTATCGGGATCGTGCAGATTGCGAGAACGGCTTTGATGAGTTGAAGAACCAGTGGGGTTGGGGTGGCTACACCACGCAGGACTTGGAACGATGCAATCTCTCGGCGCGGGCGGTGGCACTGATTTACAACTGGTGGAGTTGGTATGTGCGACTGGCTCACCCAAAAACACGCCTGGAGGCCATCACCTCTCGCCCTATGCTGTTGGCAGGCGTGGCACGGCTGACCCAGCATGCCGGCCAAGCTCGACTTCTGCTGACCTTGACCCATGCCGCAGGTGATCAGATCAAGGCGATGATTGCCAATATACGCATGGGGTTGAACACCGTTCTCGCATCTGCGCCTCAGTTGACAAAACCCGAGCGCTGGAAGGCGTTGATTCGCTATATCGTCGAAAGAATCATCGCCGCGAGACCGAAAAAGAAGTCCCCTCCGATCATTTCGCCGCCGATTTCACCGCTCGTCGCGACAGGGTAACTGAGGAAAATAGGATCAACTGAAGGGCGACGCGGATTGGGTTGGCGAGCGAGGAAGCAGCCGCCAAGTCGAAGCCGAGTTCGATTCCGCCCGCAATTGAACCGGCGCCCGCAATTCCGGAAAATCTATGGTTGACCGCCCCGGTCGGCTGCTGGATGGTGATCGGGTGCCGACATAAATTGCGGAATCGCTTGCAAGTGATGTGAATTGGGTTATACTTATGTATAACTTAATTCAATGAAGGTGTAGTATGCACATAACCAATCTGCGCAAGGTCGGTGGTTCGGTGATGCTGGCCGTCCCGCCCGCGTTTCTCGATCAGCTTCACCTGCAAGCAGGCGCTGCGGTCGGGGTGGTTGTCACAGATGGCCGCCTGATCGTCGATCCTAAGCCCCGGCCACACTACACGCTCGCAGAGCTATTGGCCGCCTCGGACTATTCACAACCGTTATCTGCGCAAGAGCGCGAATGGATCGATGCGCCCGCGGTAGGTGGTGAGCTGATTTGAGGCGCGGTGACATTTATCTGGTCTCCCTGGATCCAACCGAAGGGCGCGAGCAGCGTGGAAGTCGCCCTGTCCTGATCGTGTCGCCTGCCGAATTCAACGAGGCAACCAAGTTGCCCGTGATCTGCCCGATCACTAGCGGCGGCGACTTCGCTCGCCGTATCGGGTTTGCTGTCCCCATCACAGGCATCAAAACAACCGGTGTCGTTCGCTGTGATCAACCCCGCGTGCTCGACCTTGGCTCTCGAAATGCGCGCAAGGTGGACACCTTGCCAGCATCCATCATGGAGGAAGTTCTGGCAAAACTTTCCCCGCTTTTTGAGTGAATAGAAACAAGACCGACGAGGGCATGGACGATTGCGCACCGTAAAATCTCCGTCGAATGTGATGCACGAACGTATAGGTTATGGATTGCCGTGCGCCTCACGCTGCTCGCGATACCACCGTTGAAACGCCACCACCATCAGAGTCGTCTGCGCCGCATCCTCGGCTAATTGTTCGCAGGCGGCAGCAGGTACAGGGTCGGCGGCGGCTGCATCAACTCCGGGGGCAACGTCGGGAACGGCGGGCACTGGACCGGGATGATCAGCGGGCTCGATGCGCACGCGTTGAGGAACACGAGCAAGCAGATGCTGGCGATCCGCATATATTGCTGCTTTGGCTTTTTGGAATTGATTAGAGATCTCCTGGTTGATGGTGGATTGCCGAACGGCC